>CANCDA010000060.1 GCA_947374705.1 Comamonadaceae bacterium
CGCGTTCGCGTTGACTCGTCAACACTTCTGCGGCGATCACTTCGTCGGTGGAGACCAGGGCGGCCTGCGCCGTGAGGGGAAAGCCTGCGAGGGTCATGCTGACAATCAACAGGGAGGCGAGGAGGCGTTTGAGGTTTTTCATGTGCTCAATCTAACCCCCACTGATTTGCGCGTCCAGTCAACTTACAAGTCGTGTCATATTGGAAAAAATCAACGCACAAAGCAGCCTGAAAACTCAGCCCAAAGTGCGCCTCAACTCCACCACCCGCTGCGCAATGGCCTGCACGTCCAGTCCTTCGTGCACGTTGAAGAGGTAGGTTTCCAAGTCTTGCACGGCCTGCGCCATTTGCCCCAACTCGGCGTGGATCAAGCCCCGGTCACGGTACTCGTCCCAGGCTTGGGGGTGCAACACCAGCAAGCGGTTTTGCACGGCCAACAAGCGCGGCCAATCTTCCTGGGTTTTGTGAATTTCTTTGAGGTTTCGCAGCATGCGCGCGATGATGTCGCGCGGGCTAGCACTTTGCAAATACAGGCCCATGGGCACGGCCTCTTCGGCCCAGCCGGGGTAGCTGGCACGACCTTGGTAGGGCTCTAGCATCGAGAGCAAATCATCCCGGCTGAGGGACTGCCCGCTCATCGGGTCAATCACCACCTGGCCCAGTGGCAGCGACACCTTGAGCATGAAGTGCCCCGGAAACCCCACCCCGCTGGCCGCCAACCCCAAGCCCTGTGCCAGCTCCAGCCACAGCACGGCCAATGAGATGGGAATACCGCGTCGGCTGTGCAGCATCTGGCTGATGTAGCTGTTGTCCGGGTCGTAGTAGTTGTTGACGTTGCCACCGAACTTGAGATCACGGTAAAAATACTGGCTGAGCATGCGCAGCTTGTGCAGCGGCGTGGCATCGGTGGGGATGCGCCGTAGCAGGCGCGCCTGAAGCTGATCGACCTCACCCAGCACCTGCTGCACGTCCAGCTCCGGATAGTCGTCTTGGCCCAGGATGATGGCGGCTTCTAACAAGGGGAAGTGCGCATCACTTTGCACCAGCGTACTGAAGTAGGCCAGCGGTGTAGGGGTGACGAGTGAGAGCTGCATGGTGTGATGATGCCGCGTCAAGGCTGTCGCCGTGCAAACTGCCGCAGCTTGACCCCAGCCGCCCACAGCGCTGCAAAGTACAAAACACCCGCGCTCAAAATCACCATGGCCAGCAAACCCACACGCCACAGGCTCTGAGCCCGCAAGGCCGTCCAGTTGAAGTTGCCTGCCGCCCACATCAAAAACACCGCCAACAAGGCCGATGCAGCCACCACCTGCAATGCAAACCGCCCCCAACCCGGCAAGGGCCGGTAACTGCCGCGCCACGTCAACCCAATCAACAGCCACAGCGCATTGATGAGAGCCCCAATGCCAATGGACAGGGCCAGCCCCGCATGCGCAAACAAGGGCACCAACACCAGGTTCAGCAACTGCGTGATCACCAGCACCGCTATCGCAATGCGCACCGGGGTGCGAATGTCTTGCGCCGCGTAAAAACCGGGGGCCAGCACCTTGATGGCCACCAGCCCCAACAGACCTGCGCCATAGCCCATCAGCGCCCAGGTGACTTGCTGCACGTCATGGTCGGTGAACGCACCGTAGTGGTAGAGCACGGCCACCAGCGGCTTGGCAAAGATCAGCAAAGCCACCGCGCAAGGCACGGTCAGCAACACCATCAGGCGCAGCCCCCAATCGAGCAGACTGGAGTACTGATCCCCATCACTGGCCGCCCGCGCAGCGACCAGACGGGGTGTGAGAACAACGCCCAAGGCCACGCCCAGCAAGGCGGTCGGGAACTCCATCAACCTATCGGCATAGCCCAGCCAGCTCACGCTGCCCGGTACGAGGTGCGAAGCAATCTGGGTGTTGATCAAGGTGGAGATGTGCGCCACGCTCACCCCCAGCAAGGCGGGCAGCATGAGGCGGGTCACATTCTGGGTGGCAGGGTCAGCCCAGGCCTGGCGAATACCTGACCCGCTCAGGCTGATACGGGGCAAGAGTCCCAGCTTTTTGAGGGCGGGCACTTGCACCGCCAATTGCAGCAGCCCACCCAGCATCACACCACCGGCCATCGCGTAAATAGGCTCCACGCCCAGGATCTTGAACCAAGGCACGCCGAAGATCAAAGCCCCAATCATGGCCAGGTTCAATAGCACAGGTGTGGCAGCAGGCAGGGCAAAACGCTTCCAGGTGTTGAGCACGCCAGAGGCCAGCGCCACCATGGACATGAAGCCGATGTAGGGGAACATCCAGCGCGTCATCACCACCGCCGCATCAAAACCGCGCGCTTCTTGCCGCAGCCCGCTGGCCAGCGCCCACACCAACACGGGGGATGCCACGACGCCGAACACACAGGTGGCCATCAACACCCAGGCCAACACGGTGGCCACGTGGCTGATGACGCGCTGCGTAGCCTCGTCCCCGTCTTGCGCCCGGCTGGTGGCCAGCACCGGCACAAAGGCCTGGCTAAAAGCCCCTTCACCAAACAGGCGACGAAACAGATTGGGAATGCGAAACGCCACGTTGAAGGCGTCGGTCATGGCACTGGCACCAAAGGTGGACGCCATCAAGAGTTCACGCATCAAACCCGTGATGCGGGAAACCAGGGTCAGCAAAGAGACCGTTGAAGCAGATTTAAAAAGACTCACGGCGGGGAGTGTAAACAACCCAAAGTGTCCGCCCATAGCTTGCGTCCATTCTTCCTCGCACTCAATGGCCGCTGACATTTAGCTAAAATGGCTATTCTTCATCAAGAGACGCTGTTTTATGCAAGTCACTGCCACCCAAGCCAAAAATCGTTTTGGTTATGTTTGCGCCCAAGCCAAGAGTGAGCCTGTGTTCGTTGAGAAAGACGGACGTGTTGATTCTGTGATTTTGTCCCTGGAGCAATTTCAAGCCCTGCAGTTAGCGGGGGGAAACAAATCCATGGCACTCCGTAAAAAAGAATTCAACTCGGCCTACAAAGACTGGATTGCCGATCAGAACAAGCACTTTGACGAGCATGGGCTCTGGTGCGACGGCCTAGTGGCATGGCAGGAGGCTTCTTGAATGGCGCAGTTTGATATTTACGTCAACCCGCAACCAGCGTCACGCCAGTTTGTGCCCTATGTGGTCGATGTTCAAAGTGATTTGATTGACCAGTTACCGACCCGATTGGTCATGCCTTTGTCGCGGGTAGGCGCAGCCCAAACCAAGTTGCCATCACCGCTTTGCCTGTCGGTTGACATCGATGGCGAAGTACTTAGCCTACAGGCGTACATGGCAGCACCCGTGTCGGCACGGTTACTTAAAAAACCGGTGACTTCATTGCGCTATCGAGCCAGCGAGGTCAGCGCCGCTTTGGACGCAGTCATCAGTGGTTTCTAAGCCCCCGTCAAACTTTTAAATCCCCATGACCCTACAACAACTCCTGGGCATTGAACTCCCTCTCATCCAAGCCCCCATGGCGGGCGCACAGGGCAGCGCGCTGGCTGTGGCCGTCTCTAATGCAGGCGCGCTGGGCTCGCTGCCCTGCGCCATGCTGAGTGCGGATGCGATGCGCAAGGAACTGGAGACCATCACCGCGCGCACCTCAAAGCCTTACAACGTCAACTTCTTTTGCCACACGCCACCTAAGCCTGAGCCCGAGCGTGAAGCCGCATGGCGCGACGTGTTAGCACCCTACTACAACGAATTTCAAATCGACCCTGCCCACATTCCCGTCGGGCCGGGGCGCAACCCTTTCAATGCGGAGGCTGCCGATGTGTTGGCCGCCTTCAAATCCGCCGTGGTGAGTTTTCATTTCGGTTTGCCCAGCACTGAACTGCTGGCGCGTGTGCGGGGCTGGGGATCGAAAATCATCTCCTCGGCCACCACCGTGGATGAAGCCCGCTGGCTTGAAGCCCAAGGGGTGGACGCCATCATTGCCCAGGGACTGGAAGCGGGTGGACACCGTGGGCTGTTTTTGTCCTCAGACCTGACGATGCAGATGGGCACTTTCGCCCTGCTGCCGCAGATCGTGCGGGCGGTGAAGGTGCCGGTGATTGCAGCGGGCGGCATTGCCGATGCGCGCGGCGTGCAAGCCGCGCTGGCTCTAGGTGCGGCGGGTGTGCAAATCGGCACGGCCTACTTGCTGTGCCCTGAAGCCACCACCAGCGCCGTGCACCGCACAGCTTTGCAGGACGAAGGTGCACGCCACACCGCGCTCACCAACCTGTTCACCGGGCGACCCGCGCGCGGCATCGTCAACCGCGTTATGCGGGAGTTGGGTGCGATCAATGCTTTTGCCCCTTCGTTCCCCTTGGCCACCAGCGCCATCGCTCCCCTGCGCGCCCAAGCCGAGGCCATGGGTTCAGGTGACTTTTCACCGCTGTGGTCGGGGCAAAACGTGAGCGGGTGCAAGGCGGTGTCTGCGGCGCAACTTACGCGTGAATTGGCCACTCTAGACTGACCGATCCACGCCTATTTAGGCGCTTAGGTCGATGCTTGGTCATCTGTTTATTCCGAGCGGATATTGGCCTCTTTCAACCAAGGCAACCAACGCTCAAAGTCGGCGTCCAGCCGCGCCTTGAAACCCACCGCATCACGCGGGTTCATGAAGCCCCCATCCGTCAAGCGGGCGGCCACATCGGGCAACTGGGGGGAGAGTTTGGTGTCGAAAATGGCAATGTGGCGGCTTTGCTCAACATTTCTGCGCCAATGTTCATGGTGCCGCCCATGCCTGTAGAGCCGTTCATGCGTGTTGTCCTTGGCCTGAGCTTGATCGTGATGGGCGCTTAAGCAGACATGATAGTGGGCCACCTGCCGCATCAATAAGGGGGCAGATCACCGCCAATTCCGAGGGCTCCATTTCAGTGCCCAGCGTTAACCTTCAGTGGCCAGTCGAACCCCATCCACGGCGGTGACCCACAACGGACTTGAAATAATGCGCCTGCTTAAAATTCACCGTGCCTTGTGCGCCCTGCTGCTCTGCGCGGGTCTGGCGGGTGCGGGCGCGACCCAGGCCGCACCCGCGCTGTGGCAGCTTAGGAATGAGTTTGTGGATGAGTTTGGAACGCGCGCGAAGTTGCCCCATTGGGCCGGGCCGCAAACGATTGTGGCCATGGAATATTCGGCCTGCAAATTTGTCTGCACGATCAACTGGCGTCGCCTGATCGACATTCAGGACGAGGCAGACCGCCGTCAACTACCTTTGCGCTTTTTGATCATCAGCCTGGATCCGGCGAACGACTCACCCTCGGCGTGGCGTGACTACCGCAAGCTGCGCGGCATCCAGCGAAGCAACTGGCATTTTGTGACCGGCAATCGTCTGGCCACCAACCACGTAGCACGGGTGTTGGGTGTGAAGTGGTGGTACTTCAACGATGCCATCGTTCACGATTTCCGGGTGCTGCGTGTGAATGACCGCGGGGACATTCAGGCCGTGATGGAGCGCTTCGATGAGTTGGCCTCTGATTTTTTGGCCCGCTGAGCACGGCCAGATGGAACCCATAACCGATTGAAGCAAGATCATGCTACAGCCCTCCTTTCCCAGCCCGCTCGATTACCGCCTTTCGACGGCCATGGCTTTGCCTGGGCAACTCCACTCAGACCTACCCGCCAATACAACAACGACAATAACAGCGACCGCAGCCCCGACAATTTCGACCGAAGACCGGCATGCGACTGAGCCAACCATGGCGATTCGTATCGACCTGGCGGGCAACATCAGCTATGCCAACCAGGCCTTTATGGCGTTTGCACACTGCTCCCCCAACGATTTACTCGGGCAGCCTTACGACCGCCTGTGGCACCCCGATGTACCCGCCGCCCTGTCCAAGCACCTGTGGGACACCCTGCGCAAGGGCCACCCCTGGAGCGGTGTCATCCAAAACCGCTTCAAAAATGGAGTGCCCTACTGGATCGAGGCCTGCGTTGTGCCCCTCAAAACGCAAGGCAAGACGAACGAGTACATCTGCGTATTCAAAACCCCCACACCTTCAAAAATCACAGCAGCCCAAACCGAATACGCGGTGATCACCCGCAAAGCTGGGGTACGACAAGAGCGTGGGTTTCAGCCCCTGCGCTACTTCTCCATCAAACGTGCCATGTTGGCGGGCACTGCCTTGGTCTTTATCACAACGGCCGTGAGCGCCTGGTTTGGCATCAAGGCGCTGGAAGTCACCTCGCAACTCGTCTATGCACTGCATCGCCACAACGACGTGTCAAACCTGATCATTCAGGGCGAGCAACACATCAGCACCACGGTGGATAGCGTGCGCAAGCTTGTGCAAAGCGACACGCTGACCCAAGACTTCAAGCCCGAAGCCGCAGGGCCTGAAATTGTGCAACTCATGACCGCGCGGGCAGCCTCTGAGCAGTTAGCGTCCACGCTCAGCACCATCGCCGACAACGCGCAGATCCTGCGTCATTTCCCCATTCAACTCGACTCGATTGCCGCAGAATTTCCTGCGCTGTACGCTGCCAATACGGCAAGCATTCTGAGCTTTGCTCAATCCGCCAAAACACTCAATGAGCAGGGGCTGGCGTCTGTGGTGGCTCTGCTGGACAAAGGCCAAGTCAGCGCGGCTCACAAACTATTTGCACACACCATCAGCCCACAAGCCATCGCGTTGGAACTCCAGGCCACCAAGACCGCAGAAGGCATCCAAAAATCAGCCCTCTATTTGCGCCGATCTGTGGATGACCGCTATGACCAAACTTCAGACCGACTGATATTTTGGTCTGTGATGACGGCCCTGGTTCTGGGTCTGTTCAGTTTCATCTTCTTTCGCGAAACCATTCGCCCCCTGCAAAAGGCGGTTCGTCAGATGAAGCGTATTGCCCAAGGCGACCTCAACGATATCCCCGAGGTTTTTGGTTTTGGCGAGCCGGGACAGGTCACCCGCAGTTTGGCCATCATGCAGATTCAACTCATGATGAGCAGCGAGGAGTTACACCAAAAAATCAAGGCACTCACCCAGTCCGAGACCGATCTTCGGGTTGCGGCCAGTGCCTTTGAATCGCACGAGAGCATGATGATTACCGACGCCAACCGCGTCATCCTTCGGGTCAACCAGGCCTTCGTCCAATCGACCGGTTACAACACTGAAGAGATCGTGGGTCGCGAATCGACCCTGCTTCGCTCAGACCAACACACCCCCGACTTTTACCGCGAGATGTGGGAGACCACCCAGCGCACAGGAGGCTGGCAAGGTGAGGTCTGGCTCAGAAGAAAAGATGGCGAGATTCGACCTAAGTTGGTCACCCTCTCAGCCGTCAAAACGGCTCATGGCGTGATCACCCATTACATCGTCACGCACTTCGATATTTCGCAGCGAAAACGCGACGAAGAGCGCATCACCCAGTTAGCCTTTTACGACCAGTTGACGGGCTTGGCCAATCGCACCTTGTTGCTGGATCGACTGAAGCAGGCGATAACGTCAAGCCAGCGCAGCAGCAAATACGGCGCACTCTTGTTCATAGACCTGGACAATTTCAAAACCCTCAACGACACCCTGGGCCACGACATGGGGGACTTGCTGCTCAAGCAAGTCGGGCAACGCCTGACGGCCTGCGTGCGCGCCGAAGACACCGTGGCTCGTTTGGGCGGTGATGAATTTGTGTTGGTACTGATGAATTTAAGTGAACTACAGGCCGATGCCAACACAGAAGCCCAAACCATTGGGGAAAAAATTCTCAGCAGCCTGAGCCAGTTCTACCAGCTCAAAGCCGTGGCTTACCAATGCACCTCCAGCGTCGGGGCCACTCTGTTCCAGGGGGATGCCACCAGCACCGATGAGCTGATGAAGCAGGCTGACCTGGCCATGTACAAATCTAAAACCGAAGGTCGCAACGCCCTGCATTTTTTCGACCCCGACATGGCGGCCGCCGTACTCGACAAGGTGGCGAAAGAGGCCGATCTTCGGGTGGCGATTTTGGAGCAGCAATTTTCACTGCACTACCAGGCCCAGGTGAACGGTGCGGGTGAGATCACCGGCGCAGAAGCCCTGGCACGCTGGCAGCATCCGCAGCGCGGTATGGTGTCCCCCGCAGAATTCATTCCCCTGGCCGAAGAGACCGACCTTATTTTGCCGCTGGGCCTGTGGGTGCTGGAGGCCGCCTGCACGCAGCTCGCACAATGGGCCCAACAACCTCACATGGCGCAACTGACCTTGGCGGTGAACATCAGCGCCATCCAACTCAAGCAATTCGACTTTGTCGAGAAGGTGCTTGACACCATTGAAAAAACAGGGGCCAACCCACACCGCCTCAAGCTGGAATTGACCGAGAGCCTGTTTGTGAACAACGTGGACGATGTGATTGAAAAAATGCTGGCCTTGCAAGCCCAGGGCATCCGCTTTTCGCAAGACGACTTTGGCACCGGCTACTCGTCACTGTCCTACCTGAAGCGCCTTCCCTTGGATCAACTGAAGATTGACCAGAGCTTTGTCAGGGACATTCTCATTGACCCCAACGATGCCGCCATTGCGGAGATGGTGGTGGTACTGGCCAAGAGCCTGGGTCTGTCCGTGATTGCCGAAGGCGTTGAGACCGAGGCGCAACGCGCTTTTCTGGCCCAGTTGGGCTGTCATGCCTGCCAGGGCTACCTCATCAGCCGCCCTTTGCCGCTGGCGGCCTTCAACGCCTTGGTGGAGAGTGGGGTTGATCTGCTTGCGTCCAGCACGTCCACCCAGCGACTGGGCCCCGCCCAGCTGAGCAGTTTGAAGCTCTAAGCCGCAGCTTTGTTCAGTCCACTCGGGCACCCGAGGTTTTCACGACTTTCGCCCACTTGCTGATTTCAGTGCCTATCACTAGGGTGTAGCCGTCCTTGGCTGCTGCGCGCCGAGCCATAGCAACTGTGATCGATCCGTTCAGGCTTGGTGTAACCTCTAGACCTATATCAACTCGCTGCATCAACGGACAAGGACTCGTCGCCTTAACGGAAAAGCGATTGGACTCAAAAATCATGCAAATTGAATCAATACGTTTAAAAAATTTCCGCACTTTTAAAGATGTGACACTGCGCGATATTCCGCGTCTTAGTGGGCGCTAACGGTACAGGCAAGAGCACACTATTTTCAGTGTTCGCGTTTTTACGCGATGCGATGACGACCAATTTGACGGCGGCGCTCGGAGGTCTGGGCGGCAGTCGGGGATTGAATGAAGTCCGAAGCCGGGGCACCAGCGGGCCAGTAGAGATTGAAATCAAGTTACGCACCGTGCTGTCAGGCAGCCGTAGCCAGCTCATCACCTACGAACTTCACATTGACGAACTAAACGGACGTCCTGCCGTCACGCGGGAAATTCTGAAGTACCGACGCGGCAGCGGCGGCAAGCCTTGGCACTTTCTTGATTTTTCCAATGGCGTGGGCGATGCCGTCACCAACGAGCTTGACTCTGTGAAAGATGAAAAAGATCTCAAACGTGAGCAACAAACTTTGAAGAGTCCCGACATTCTTGCGATCAAAGGTTTGGCTCAGTTTGAGCGCTTTCCCGCTGTGGTGGCCCTGGGTAATTTGATCGAAAACTGGCACTTGTCAGACTTTCACATCAGCCGGGCTCGCCCCGAGGTGGAGGCGCGCTACGCTGAACACTTGTCACGTGAAGGAGAAAATCTGGCATTGGTTGTGGAGTACCTCTACAAACACCACCACGAAATTTTCCTCGACATCCTGAACCGCTTGAAATCTCGCGTGCCTGGCGTCACCAAGGTAGAAGCCAAGCCGACTGAAGAAGGTCGTGTGCTTCTGAAATTTCAGGATGGTGCATTTGAGGATCCATTCCTGGCCCGTTATGTTTCCGACGGCACCATCAAAATGCTGGCCTACCTGATCTTGCTGTTTGACCCCAAGCCCCATCCACTGCTTTGCGTCGAGGAGCCAGAGAACCAGCTCTACCCCTCTTTGCTTTGGGATTTGGCAGAAGAGTTTCGTGCCTACGCGCAGCGTGGCGGGCAAGTTTTTGTCACCACGCATTCCCCCGATTTTCTCAATGCGGTGGCTCTGGATGAAGTGTTTTGGCTGGTCAAGGAAGACGGGTACACGACCGTGCACCGTGCGCGCGATGACGAACAGCTCAAAGCCTATATGGCCGAAGGTGACCAGATGGGCTACTTATGGAAACAAGGCCTCTTTGAAGGAGCGCATCCGTGATCGAACACTTGGTGTTCTTTTTGGAAGAGCCTTCAGCGCAAGACTTTCTACAAGCCCTATTGCCCCGTGTACTCCCCCCGCACATCACACCGCATTTTTTGGTATTTGAAGGCAAGCAAGATTTGGGAAAACGAAGATTGATTCCAAGCTATCAGAAGCGTGAAGGGGCTCGCACCATTGCACCCCATCTTGACCCGATTCAAAACAAATCAAGCAGCTTTCGGGTTTTGATGCGAACTCTCCAGACCATCCACACGCATCAACCCTCCTGAATTTCACATCGAAAGTCAGGCTGATCAATCAGTCCAACAAACCCGCCATCAGCTTGGCCACATGCACGGCCTCACGCTGCGCACCGTCGTGAATCTGGTGGCGGCAACTGGTACCGTCGGCCACCACGATGGCGTCGGGCTTTTGACGCACAGCAGGTAAGAGGCTGAGTTCGGCCATTTGCATGGAGACCTCATAGTGGCTGGCCTCGTAACCAAAGCTGCCCGCCATGCCGCAGCAACTGCTCTCAATCAGCTCCGGCTTCGCCCCGGGGATGAGCTGCAGCACTTGCAGGATGGGCGTCACCGCGTCAAAGGCTTTTTGGTGGCAGTGGCCGTGCAACAGTAGCGGCTGCTCCATGGGTTTGAGCTTTGTTTTGAGCCCTTCGAGCTTGCCTGCCGTGGCCTCACGTGCCAGGAACTCTTCAAACAACATCGCCTGGCCTGCGATGGTCTGCGCGGCTCCCCCCAGACCCATGACGAGCATCTCATCGCGCATCGTCAGCAGGCAGGACGGCTCCAGGCCGACGATGGCAATGCCTTTTTCGGCGAAGGGCAACAGCGCATCCACCAGCTCCTGCGCTTTGGCCTTGGCCACGTCCACCATGCCGTTGGCGAGGAAGGTACGGCCACAGCACAAGTGTTTGCCGTCCGCCACTTGTTTGGCGGCAACGTGTACCGTGTAGCCTGCGGCTTGCAAAACTTTGACGGCTGAAAACGCGTTGTCGGACTCGAAGTAGCCGTTGAAGGTGTCCACGAAGAGCACCACGGGTTTGGCAGCGGCCAACACCTCCTCACGGCTGGCACTCACCGGCTTGGAATTGAAGAAGTGTTTGCTTTTCCACTCGGGCAGGCTGCGCTGGGCCGAGAAACCCAGCAGCTTTTCACCCAACTTGGCCAACAGCGGCGAGCTGTTGCGCAGATTGAGCAGTGGCGCGAAGCGGCTGGCCAGGGCGGCGTAGTCGGGCAGGTGCGCAATGAGTTTGTCTTTGAGCGTGTGGCCGTGTTTGTCCTTGTAGTGCTGCAAAAACTCCACCTTCATCTTGGCCATGTCCACGCCGGTGGGGCAATCGCGCTTGCAGCCTTTGCAGCCCACGCACAGGTCAAGTGCCTCCTTCACGGCGTCGCTGGTGAAAGCGTCTTGCCGGTTCAGGCCTTCAAGCTGACCCGAGAGGGCCAAGCGCAAGGTATTGGCCCGGCCCCGTGTGGAGTGCTGCTCATCCCGTGTCACGCGGTAACTCGGGCACATGGTGCCCGCGTCAAACTTGCGGCAGTGGCCGTTGTTGTTGCACATCTCCACCGCCTTGGCCAGGCCCTGTGCCGGGTCGCCGCCGGTGCCGGGGGTAGAGGTTTCTTCGGTCACCGGGTTGTTTTGCACGTTCCAGGCGCTCCAGTCCAGCACCGGTGTGAGGGGAATGACTTTGTAGCTGGGCGGGAAGCGCATGAGGCTGGTGTCGTCCATCTTGGGCGGCTCAACCATGCGGCGTGGGCTGAGCAAATCCAGCGGGTCCAGGTGCTGCTTGATTTGCCCAAAGGCCTGCGTGATCTGGGGGCCAAACTGCCACTCGATCCACTCGCCCCGGCACAGGCCGTCGCCATGCTCGCCGCTGTAGGCACCCTTGAACTTTCGCACCAGGGCGCTGGCTTCTTCGGCAATGGCGCGCATCTTGGTGGCGTCACCGCGGCGCATGTCCAGAATCGGCCGCACATGCAGCGTACCGACCGAGGCGTGGGCGTACCAAGTGCCTTTGCTGCCGTACTTGGCAAACACCTCGGTCAGGCCGTCGGTGTACTCGGCCAGGTGTTGCAGCGGCACGGCGCAGTCTTCGATAAAGCTCACCGGTTTGCCGTCACCCTTCAAGCTCATCATGATGTTGAGGCCCGCCTTGCGCACTTCCCACAAATTCTTTTGCGGGGCGTCGTCGATCATCTCGACCACGCTGCCGGGCAAACCCAGGTCGCCCATCAGCTCGACCAGTTGTTTGATCTTGGGCGTGAGGTCGGCCTTATTCGCACCAGAGAACTCCACCAGCAGCACGGCTGCAGGTTTGCCGCCGTTGATATGAGGCGAGAGCGCGGTGCGGATGGTGGGCGCAAAGGCCGGGTTGAGCAGTGACAGCTCGATCATGGTGCGGTCCACCAGCTCGACCGCCGTGAGCGCGCCGCC
>CANCDA010000061.1 GCA_947374705.1 Comamonadaceae bacterium
GTTGTGAGGCTCACGCGCAATTAAGCGGCGAGTGCGAAACGTTCGTCGTTTGCAGTTAGGTTTTTTCTGCTGTTTTACGAGGTAACAGAACCTCGACATGCCCTGCTGCGCGTCCGAACCCACGTCGAAACCAGTGCAGCCCCAAGCTCTGATTTTAAACGCTTATGGCATGCTGTTGTTTTATGCGGCTGTTTCACGAGAACGTGAAGACTAAGTCGTGTCCAAGCCGCGCAGTGTCCATTGCTTTCTATGAAAGCCTATCTCCCCGCATTCGCGGTTGTCACTGCCTTTTTGAGCGGCTTGCCCAGTCATACCCCAAAAACGCAAATCAGCGGCATGGGTACCACTTTTGTCGTCGCGTGACATGAAGGCGCCGTTGCCCGTGGCAATTTTTTGAAGCGCCGCCACGATGTCGCGGCCTTTGACTTTGAGCGGGTCGGCCTGCGGGCCAATCAGCACGAAGTCGTTGTACATCACGGGCCAGCGTTTGAGGCCAAAGCCATCGGCGACGAATTTTTCTTCGGCGGGCTGGTCATGCACAAACACCACGTCAGCGTCGCCCCGGCGCGCCATGTCCAGCGCTTGGCCTGTGCCCAGGGCCACCACTTTGATGTCGATGCCGCTGGCGGCTTTGAAGGCGGGTAGCAGGTGGGCAAACAGACCGGATTGCTCGGTAGAGGTGGTGGACGCCATCACCAAAATTTGCGCAGCAGCACTGATAGGCGCTACAAAAAACAGAGCTGCATATGCAAGTGAATAAAGGGCTACAGGCTTAAATATCATAAAAAAATCCCTCAAATTTCAGGCTGATTCGCCTCGTACAAACAAATCGGCCGCTTCAGAGATCGAGCGCAAGTGGTCGTGGTCAAAAAACGCTTTCACTGGCAAGTCGGCCAGCACACGTCCCCCTTCCAAGTACACCACGCGGCTGGCCAGGCGTTTGACTTGGCCCAGGTTGTGACTGGCAAAAATCAGGGTCATGGAATGGGCGGGCACAGCACCAGGGATGGGGCGCTGGGTGAACTCGGCAATGAGTTGCTCCACTTCGCGTTTGGCGTGCGGGTCCAGGCTGGCGGTGGGCTCGTCGAGCAGCAGCACGTCGGGTTTCAGGGCCCAAGCCCGCGCCAGCGCCAGACGCTGTTGCTGCCCACCTGAGAGCGTGCGGGCTTGGCGAGCGGCCAGCGGGGCTAGGCCGACACGTGCCAGCGCATCCAAGGCTTGAGCCCGCGCCGCAGACCAGCGCACACCACGCAGCCACAGGCCCAAGGCCACGTTGTTTTGCGCTGATGTGCGCAGCATGAAGGGCCGCTGGAACAACATGGCCTGTGTGGCTTGGGCGTCGCGCTGGCATTGCCCTGTGGTGGGTGACACCAAGCCGTGCAAGAGTCGCAGCAAGGTGCTTTTTCCACTGCCGTTGGCCCCCACCAGCGCGACCGATTCACCGGCAGCGATGGACAGGTTCACGCCCGACAGCGCTTGCACCTTGCGGTAGCGCACTTCGGCCTGGGAGAGTTCAAACAACGCACTCATGCGGTTTCTCCCACGCGGGGGTTTGCAGGCAGCACACCGCCGTCTTGGCGCTCACGCCAATGGCGCACGATGGCAATCAGGGCATTGAGCAAGAGCACCACGCCCAACAAGATCAAACCCAGCGCCAGGGCCAGCGGCAGGTCGCCCTTGCTGGTTTCCAGCGCAATGGCGGTGGTCATGACACGGGTGAAGCCGTCGATATTGCCACCCACGATCATCACCGCGCCCACTTCGGAGATGGCGCGGCCAAAGGAGGCGATCAGCACCGTGAGCAAGGCGTAGCGCTCGTCCCAGGCCAGCAGCAGGCTGCGCAGCAAGGGGCTAGCGCCAAGCGAGCGCAGTTGCTCGCCGTGCGCGCGCTCGGCGTCCTCCACGGCCTGACGGGTCAAGGCTGTGACGACCGGCAACACCAGCAGCGCCTGCGCCAACACCATGGCCTTGAAGCTGAACAGCCAACCCAAATAACCCAGTGGGCCAGAGCGCGACAAGAGCAGGTACACCAGCAGCCCCACCACCACCGAGGGCAGCGCCAGCAAGGTGTTCAGACCCGTAAGCACCACCTCCCGCCCAGCAAAACGCGCCACGCCCAGCCAGGCCCCCAGTACCAAGCCCACACCGCTGGCCAGCAGACAAGCCGCCGCGCTGACAGCGAGTGAGCGGCCCACGATGGCCAGCAAGGCTGGGTCGAAGTCGGTGATGAGTTGCAGCGCCGTGAGCACGCTGGTAGAAAGGGTGGACATGGCTTGAGTTAAATGGCGCAGGAGCGAAAACCGCTGAAGATGTCACAGCGGCCCGGTAAAAAATAGTTGCGGTATTTGGGTGACTTCATGCGTGCGCGGGTGGCGAAGGACGCGCCACGCAGCACTTGGTGCGTGCCAAACCAGGGCTCTGAATAGTCACGATAAGGGTCGGCCACAAAGCCGGGGTAGCCCATGAAGGGGGAATTGGTCCACTCCCACACATCGCCCCAGCGAAAGCCTTGGCGAGCCGCCTTGTGCGCGGCCACCTCCCACTCCAGCTCGGAGGGCAAGCGACGCCCGGCCCAGCGACACCAGGCGTCGGCCTCCCACCAGCTCAGGTGCATGGCGGGCTGCTGGCCGTGGCGGTGCAGGGGTTTGCTTGGCTTGTCGCTTGATTTTTCCACCACCCAATCCCAGCCTGCGGCGTGCCAAAGCTCGGGGCGGTCGTAGCCACCGTCTTGCACAAATTCCATGAACTGCGACCAGCTCACGGCTTGCGCGTCAATCTCAAACTCAGGCACAGCCACTTCATGCGCGGGCCGCTCGTTGTCAAAGGCGAAGCCGTGGCCAGCGTCCAGCCCCAAATGCCAGCGCATGGTGGGCACATGTATCGGCTCGCGCTGCACCAAGGGCATGGGCATGGGCAGGCTGAGCTGTAGGCCCAAGTTTTGCGCGGTATAGATCAAAGCCTCGCCGTGCATGTCTTCGTGAAACAAGACCAAACGGTAAAAGTACAGCGCGTCGTCCTCATCGGGCGTGTGGCTGAGTAAGTCCAGGGTCTCTTCCAACGTGGTCAGCAGATAACCTTTGATCGCCTCGTAGTTGGGCAAATCCAGCGTCCAGCGGCTGTCGTGGGCAACAACGCTGGAGTCCCACCAGCGGTCGGCATGCGGCAGGTGCGAGGGCAACTGGGGTGTCAAGGGATCACAGCGCGTGCCCAGGTGGCGTTGTGGGTTGCGCCCGATCCAGCGCTCTTGAAACCAGCCGATGTGGCCCAGCTCCCACAGGGGCGGGTTGAGTTCAGGGCGCAGAGGCACGACCCAGTTTTGTGCGGCCAGCGACTTTTCAAAGTGCGCCAGCAGGCCGAGTGTTTGGTTGCGCGCGTCCATCAGGGCCAGCGAGAGCAGTTCGCGTCCGGCGCTGCGCATCGCGGGTGAATCGATTGAGCCACTGGGCGCGGTTGTAAAGGGGGAGACCATGGCGCATTATTGTCCGGCCAGATCACTACAATCACAGGTTGCGTCGGGTTTTGTCCCGGCCCTGCACCTACCCCCTCTTTACCTTCGGAGCCTCACTGTGTCTGCATTACTCAAACTGGCGCTGGGCATGGACTGGATCAGCGAAAAGTTCGGCATCTTCGCCTCATGGACCGTTCTGCTGGCGGCCATGATCAGCGCGGCCAACGCCTTTGTTCGCTACGGTTTTGACTGGAGTTCCAACTCCTTCATCGAGATTCAGTGGTATCTGTTTGCCTACATGGTGATGGTGGGCGCGCCCATTGTGCTCAAGCTCAATGAGCATGTGCGGGTGGACCTGATCTACGGCAAGCTCAAAGGCAATCGTCCGGTCTATGTCGATTTGTTTGGCCTGGTGGTTTTTTTGCTGCCAGTCATCGGTGTGCTGGCCTACCTCTCTTGGCCGTACTTTCTCAACACCTTTATTTCGGGTGAGCAGTCGCAAAATGCCGGCGGCCTGATCCGCTGGCCCGTTGTGCTTGCGCTGCCGCTGGGCTTTGCCATGATGTGGCTGCAAGGCTGGGCCGAAATCATCAAGCGCGTGGCCTATTTGCAAGGTAAGTACCAGATGGACACACATTACGAAAAACCTTTGCAGTAAGCGTTTGCGTCAATCACTCACGCGCAACGATTTACACATCGCACCCGACTTGAATCAGGATAAATAAAATGGAAATGGTCAATTTCGCCCCCGTCATGTTTGCGGGGCTGGTCGTCATCATGCTCATCGGCTTCCCCGTGGCGTTTTCGCTGGCGGCACTCGGCTTGGGTAGCGCGTTTTACGCCATCCAGATGGGCTGGTTCCCGGCGGCCTTCATGGGTAATTTGCCCATTGCCATCTTCTCGATTCTCAACAACGAGTTGCTGCTGGCCATTCCCTTCTTCACCTTCATGGGCACGATTCTTGAGAAGTGCGGGCTGGCTGAGGACATGCTGGACTCCATGGGCCAGTTGTTTGGCCCCACGCGCGGCGGCATTGGCTACTCGGTCATCATCGTAGGCTTCATCCTAGGGGCCATCACCGGCACGGTGGCAGGCCAAGTCATCGCCATGGCCTTGATCTCTCTGCCCGTGATGATGAAGTACGGCTACAACATGCGCTACGCCACCGGCGTGCTGGCCGCGTCGGGCACCATCACCCAACTCGTGCCGCCGTCGCTGGTGCTGGTGGTGTTGGCCGACCAGTTGGGCAAGCCCGTGGGTGACATGTACAAGGGCGCCTGGGGACCATCCCTGCTCCAGGTGGGCATGTTTGTGATCTACACCTTTGTCTTGTCCCGCATGCGGCCCAGCTACTTGCCCGCCATCCCCAAGAGCGAACGCACCTTGGACGGCTGGGCGCTGTGGAAGAAATGCCTGCGCGGCATCATCCCTTCAGCGGTGTTGATCTTCACCGTGCTGGGCTCCATGGGCGGCCTGCCGTTTCAGAGCAGCGCCATCGCCACACCGACCGAAGCCGGCGCGATGGGCGTGGTCGGGGCCTTGGTGCTGGCGGCCATGTCCCGGCGTCTCAGTAAAGACCTGATCTGGCAGGCCATGACCGGCACCATGCGCTTGACCGCCATGGTGGTCTTCATCCTGATTGGTTCGCGCGTGTTCAGCCAAGTGTTCCAGGGCGTGGACGGAGCCAAGTGGGTCGAGCATTTATTGACCGGCTTGCCCGGTGGGCAGGTGGGCTTTTTGATCGTGGTGAACATCTTTGTGTTCTTCCTGGCCTTCTTCCTGGACTTCTTTGAGATCGCCTTCATCATCGTGCCCATGCTGACCCCTGTCGCCGCCAAGCTGGGCATTGACCTGGTGTGGTTTGGCGTGCTGCTGTGCGTGAACCTGCAAACCAGCTTCATGCACCCGCCGTTTGGTTTTGCCCTGTTCTACCTGCGCGGCATTGCGGACACGCTGTTCAAAGACAAGCGCATCCCCGTGCCGGTGCAGTCCAACGACATCTACATGGGTGCGATTCCCTGGGTGCTCATGCAGATCGTTCTGGTGTTCGTCGTGATCTTTGTGCCGCAGTCGGTCACCATGTTCCTGGACAAGGAAATCGTGGTCGATCTGGACAAGGTGCAGATTGAAATGCCCACCGAAGAGCCCGTACCTGAGCTGGAACTCAAACCCGGTGAGCTGCCCGCCTCCACCGACCCCAAGGACATGGCTGCTGCGGCTGACAAGGCCACCGAAAAATCTGCCGCAGAAGAGCAGCAAAAAATCGACGACTTGTTCAAAAAGTGAGCAACTCAGCCCCTTTCTCTTTCACGCCTGAAGGTGGCCACTTAGAGTGCAGCGCCTTCACCAAGCCTTTCAAAGCGCTGGCCGTGCTGCTGGTCAGCTCGGCCTTGATTTGGGGCTGGCGCATGTGGGCTGATGGCGTGCTGGAGGCGAGCTGGCGCTCCAGCGGCTGGCTGCTGGCGGCGCTGGCCATGATGGCCTATACCGAGTGGCACATCCTCAAGGGCAAAACCTCGCTGGACAGCACCACGTTGAAACAAAGCTGGATGTGGAACAAACAGGTCAGCTTGCAAGACTTGGCCTATGCCAGACTGTTTCGCGTGCGGGGCCTGGACTGGTTGATCGCGCCCCGGCTCTACGTCAAAACCCACTCGGGAAAAATGGCCGCTTTTTATGCGGCCAATCCGTTCATGCTGGCCGAATTCAAACGGCTGGCCATCGAGCTTCAACAAAAAACCGCGCCGTAGCGCGGTTTTTTAAACCCCAAACACCTTAGAGTTTTTGCGACTGCATAAAGCTGTCGAACTTGGCTTCGGTGAAGCGGAACCACAGGTTGGCATCGGCGCGGTACTTGCTGTAGTCGGCGTAGATTTTTTTCCAATCTTCGTTCTTTGTGCCCAGTTCTTCATACAACGCCATGGATTCCTTGAAAGCGGCCTGCAAAATTTCATTGGAGAAAGGACGCAGCTTGGTGCCCTTGCCGACCAACTCTTTCAAAGCACCGGGGTTGCGCGTGTCGTACCTGGCCTGCATATTGCTGTGAGCTGCTGCAGCAGCGGCTTCCACAATCGCTTTGTTCTCAGCCGTCAAGGCATTGAAAGCTTTGTCGTTGATGAAGAAGTCGTACTGGGAGCTGCCCTCCCACCAGCCGGGATAGTAGTAAAACGGCGCGACTTTGTTGAAACCCAATTTCAAGTCGTCATAGGGGCCGATCCACTCGGCAGCGTCGATCGTGCCTTTTTCCAGCGCGGTGTAAATCTCGCCGCCGGGAATGTTTTGCGGCACACCGCCCAGGCGTTCCAGCACCTTGCCCGCGAAACCGCCAATGCGCATTTTCAAACCCTTGAGGTCTTTGACGGTTTTGATTTCTTTGCGGTACCAGCCGCCCATTTGGGCGCCGGAATTGCCACCCAAGAAATTGATCATGTTGTATTTGGCGTAGAAATCGCGCATCAACTTCAGGCCATTGCCTTCGTACATCCAGGCCGACATCTGGCGGCTGTTCAAGCCAAAGGGAATGGCGCAACCCAGAGCAAAGCACTCGTTCTTGCCAAAGAAGTAGTAAGGCGCGGTATGGGCCATCTCGACCGAGCCCTGCTGCACCGCATCAACCACACCAAAAGGGGGCGAGATTTCGCCACCCGCATGCACCGAGATTTCAAACTTGCCACCCGACATGGCTTTAACGTGCTTGGCAAACACCTCGGCGCCACCATAAACAGTGTCAAGCGCTTTGGGGAAACTGGAGGCCAAACGCCAGCGCACTGCGGCTTGCGCGTGCACAGCAGGTGCCACGCCAGCGGCCAGCACGCCCGCGATGCCGGCATTTTTAATTAAGGAACGACGATCCATGAACATCTCCGATGAGACCCCTTAGAGTCCGGTTAAATAACTCGCTGATGATCCCGGTTTGTCCATCAGTGAGCACGAGTTGCGCCAACTCAACTACAGAACTTTGTTCAAAGTGAACAGTTGAAAGCACAAACATTAGATGCAAGTTTTATACCGCAATTTATGCACCAAAAAAAACCACCCCGAAAGGTGGTTTTTTTTGGTGCAATGTGAAAACTACTTTACAGTTTTTGCGACTGCATGAAGCTGTCGAACTTGGCTTCGGTGAACTTGAACCAGAGGTTGGAGTCAGCGCGGAACTTGGAGTAGTCGGCGTAGATTTTCTTCCAATCAGGGTTCTTGTCGTTCAGCTCGCTATAGACCTGCATCGACGTTTTGAAGGCGGCGGCCATCACGTCGTTGGAGAAAGGACGCAGCTTGGTGCCCTTGCCCACCAGCTCCTTCAAGGCGGCCGGGTTCTTGGCGTCGTAACGGGCCTGCATGTCGATGTGAGCCACGGCAGCGGCGGCTTCCACGATGGCCTTGTTCTCGGCGGACAAGGCGTTGTAGGCTTTGTCGTTGATGAAGAAGTCAAGCTGCGGGCCACCCTCCCACCAGCCGGGGTAGTAGTAAAACGGCGCCACCTTGTTGAAGCCCAGCTTCAGGTCGTCATAGGGGCCCACCCACTCAGCGGCGTCAATCGTGCCTTTTTCCAATGCAGTGTAGATTTCGCCGCCGGGAATGTTTTGCGGCACTGCGCCCATGCGCTCAAGCACGCGGCCGGCAAAGCCGCCGATGCGCATCTTCAGGCCCTTCATGTCGGCCATGGACTTGATCTCTTTACGATACCAGCCACCCATCTGGGCACCAGTGTTGCCGCCAGCAAAATTGATGATGTTGTACTTGGCGTAGAACTCACGCATCAACTTGAGGCCATTGCCCTGAAAGGTCCAAGCCGTCATCTGGCGACTATTCAGGCCAAAGGGAATGGCGCAACCCAAAGCGAAGCATTCGTTCTTGCCAAAGAAATAGTAGGGGGCCGTGTGGGCCATTTCGACCGAACCCTGCTGCACCGCATCGACCACGCCAAAGGGCGGAGTGATCTCGCCACCTGCGTGCACGGAAACTTCGAACTTGCCGCCCGACATGATTTTGACCTGATGGGCAAAAATATCGGCCGCGCCGAAGATGGTGTCCAAGGCCTTGGGGAAGCTGGACGACAGACGCCAGCGCACGGTGGCCTGGGCATGAACGGCAGGCGCAACACCTGCGGCGAGCACGCCAGCAATACCAGCATTTTTAATCAGGGAACGACGATCCATTTGATTGACTCCTATTGTTTGAGAGGGGCATCCTGATCAGCAGACCTGCCACAGGAACCTGTGAGAGTTTATACGGATTGTGTGAGAAAACCCACGTAGAAACACGAGGGCGGGTTTTCCCTTGAACGCTTGCCGTAGGCGTGAAAGCTAATGGCTTTGGCAACCCGTCAGGCCTGAGCCACCAGATCAGGAAAGCGCCGCTCAATCGAAGCGGCCATTCCCGCCGCATCCAGCCCCTGCAAGGCCATCAACTTCACAGGGTCACCATGCTCAATGAAGGTGTCGGGCAAGCCCAAATGCAACAGTGACTTGAGCACGCCCGCTGCTTGCAAGGCCTCGCCCACCGCACTACCCGCCCCACCCATGAGCGCGCCGTCTTCCACCGTCACCAGGGCTTCATGTTCAGCAGCCACTTGCAACAAAAGTTCAACATCCAGTGGCTTGGCCCAACGCATATTGACCACCGTGGCGTTGAACTTGTCTGCCGCCTCCAGCGCCGGGTACAAGAGCGTGCCAAAGGCCAAGATGGCAATGCCTTTGCCCGCGCCCAGGCGACGTACTTCACCCTTGCCAAACGGTAGCGCCTGCAAACCCGGTTGGGTCGCCACGCCCGCACCCGACCCACGCGGGTAACGCACCGCCACCGGATGGTTTTGCTCGAACGCACTGCTGAGCAACTGACGACATTCATTTTCATCGGCCGGGCAGGCCACGCTGACATTGGGAATGCAGCGCAGATAAGGAATGTCATAGGCCCCGGCATGGGTCGCCCCATCGGCCCCCACCAGACCAGCGCGGTCCAGCGCAAACACCACGGGCAAATCCTGCAAGGCCACGTCGTGAATCAACTGGTCATAACCGCGCTGCAAAAAGGTGGAGTAAATCGCCACCACGGGTTTGAGTCCCTCGCAAGCCAGACCGGCGGCGAAGGTGACGGCGTGCTGCTCGGCAATGCCCACATCAAAGTAGCGCGAAGGAAAGCGCCGATGGAACTCCACCATGCCCGAACCCTCACGCATGGCGGGTGTCACGCCGACCAGACGTGCGTCGTGCTCGGCCATGTCACACAGCCACTGGCCAAACACCTGAGTGAACGTGGGTTTGGGCACCGCGCTGGACTTCACCAAGCCGACTGCCGGGTCAAACTTGCCCGGGCCATGGTAGGCCACCGGGTCAGCCTCGGCCAGCTTGTAGCCCTGGCCTTTTTTGGTGACCACATGCAGGAACTGCGGGCCTTTGAGGTGCTTGATGTTTTCCAGCGTGGGGATGAGGGATTCAAGGTCATGGCCGTCAATCGGGCCGATGTAGTTGAAGCCAAATTTTTCAAACAACGTGGCAGGCACCACCATGCCCTTGGCGTGTTCTTCAATGCGCTTGGCCAGCTCAAACAGGGGCGGTGCCACTTGCAGCACCTGCTTGCCTACGTTCTTGGCGGCGGCGTAAAACTGGCCGCTCATGAGTTGTGCCAGGTAGCGATTCAGCGCGCCTACGGGCGGGCTGATGCTCATGTCGTTGTCGTTCAAGATCACCAGCAGCTTGCAGTCTTCGACGCCACCGTTGTTCAGCGCCTCAAACGCCATGCCGGCCGTCATGGCCCCGTCACCAATGATTGCCACCGCGTGGCGGTCTTCGCCTTTGATGCGTGCAGCAATCGCCATGCCCAATGCGGCAGAAATGGAGGTGCTGGAATGCGCCGTGCCAAAGGCGTCGTGTTCACTCTCGCTGCGCTGCGGGAAGCCGCTCAAGCCGCCCAGTTGACGCAGCGAATCCATGCGCTCACGCCGACCCGTCAAAATTTTGTGCGGGTAGGTCTGGTGGCCCACGTCCCACACCAGCCGGTCATCCGGCGTGTTGAACACGTAGTGCAAAGCCACCGTGAGTTCCACCGTGCCCAGGTTGGAGCTGAGGTGTCCGCCCGTGCGCGACACACTCTGCAGTACATAGGCGCGCAGTTCATCGGCCAGGGTTTTGAGCTGGGTGCGAGGGAGGCGACGCAGCTCTGCCGGGTCGTTGATGGTTTGCAAAAGTGGGAAAGACGAATTCATGAAAATTTCTTTAATTTGCACGGTTGACCACCATGTCAGCCAGCGCGCGCAAGGCCCGTGTGTCGTGCAGACCGCTGGCTTTTAGCGCGTCATCCGCCTGCGCCAGCAGCTCTTGCGCATAGGCCTGTGAACGCGCCAACCCGAGCAGGGAGACGTAGGTGGGCTTGTCTTGCTCGGCGTCCTTGCCCGCTGTTTTTCCCAGCGTCGCAGAGTCAGCCGTGACATCCAAAATATCGTCCACCACCTGAAACGCCAGGCCAATGGCCGCGCCATAGGTGGAAAGCGCTTGCAAAGCTGCCGCCGAGGGCGCACCACAGGCCGCGCCCATCATCACACTGCCCTGCAAGAGCGCACCGGTCTTGAGACGGTGCATCTCACGCAACTGGGGCTCGCTGAGCTTCACGCCCACACTGGCCAAATCAATCGCCTGCCCGCCTGCCATGCCCGCACTGCCCGCCGCACGGGCCAGCAAGCGGCACAACTGAGCCTGCACCGTGGGTGAAACAGCGTCATCATCCGGCGTCAACAACTCAAACGCCAGCGCCTGCAAAGCGTCACCCGCCAGCAGCGCACGCGCCTCGCCAAACTGCACATGCACCGTGGGCTTGCCCCGGCGCAGCACGTCGTTGTCCATGCAGGGCATGTCGTCATGCACCAACGAATAGGCGTGGATCAGCTCGACGGCACACGCGGCCCGCAGGGCCGCTTCATCCAACCCGGCGCGCAGAGCAGCCTCGTCCAACCCAGCACGCAGGGTCGCTGCGTCTAAAGGAGCCACTGCCTCGCTGGCAGCCAGCACCAGCAGCGGGCGCAAACGCTTGCCGCCATCCAGCACGGCGTAGCGCATGGCTTCACCCAGACCCGCTGGCACGTCGGGCGCGACCCAAGCCGACAAGGCTTGCTCCACGCGCAACTGACGCGCACGGCTCCAACTTGGCAAATCAAAATCAGTTGATGTCATGCTGGCGCTGGACTTGTTCAAAAGGGACTCGCTCATGAAGCGACCCACGGCTTCATGACATCGCCATCCAGCACCTTGACCTGCCCCTCAATCGCCTCCAACTTGTCGCGACAAAACTTAAGCAGTTCAGCCCCACGCTGGTAGCCCGACAGCAACTGCTCCAGCGGCATATCGCCCGACTCCAGCCGAGCAACTAATTGCTCCAGCTCTTCCAGCGCCGCTTCGTAGTTGGCTGGGGGTTTGACGAGAGGGGATGACGCGGTAGCCTTGGGCATGGGGTGAGATCAGGATAGTGGTCGAATAAAACAATCCCGCAATTTTAGGCGGTCCGCTGTATCCCAAGCTTGCACCGCACTCGCTGAGGGCGAGCCGATGAACACATTCTTCTAGACAGCTTTAATGAGCTTGCGCTACTTCTTCGGGATGATCGTGCGCAGCCCCAGTGTCGCCAGCCGATAGAGCCCACCTACGGGGCCCTCTAAAAAGCAAAAAACCTGATAATCACAAGTTATCAATTAACTCGCTTTTATCAGGCTTTTACACTTGGCGGAGAAGGCGGGATTCGAACCCGCGGAAGGTATAACCCTTCGCACGCTTTCCAGGCGTGTGACTTAAACCGCTCATCCACCTCTCCAGAGCCTCGTATTCTAGCCTACTTACATCCGACAAAAAGACAATGTCAACATGCCCCGATTTAGGCTCACCCCTCGGTTAGAATCACCCACGTCGGAAGCGTGGCAGAGTGGTCGATTGCACCGGTCTTGAAAACCGGCAACCCGAAAGGGTTCGTGAGTTCGAATCTCACCGCTTCCGCCAACTGGCTTGACATTTGCGAAGCCTCTCTAAAAGAGGGCTTTCTTTCTCCGCCTCGATTGCTGCAATGGCAATCCAATGTTCGGGCTCTTCTCCTAATTCGATAGCAAGATTTCCAGCAAGCGCAGGACTTAATCTG
>CANCDA010000062.1 GCA_947374705.1 Comamonadaceae bacterium
ATGCCCTTGACCAAGGCGTCAATATCGCCTTGATTGCCCAAAGCCGCACCGATCAAGTGGTAGAGCTCCACACCGAAGTGAAAAACATACACCGCCTGCGCGGCTATAAGCCCTAAATACAAAGGCATCTGCAACCACCGGCTGGCAAAAATGAGCTGCGCCAAAGGATTGGTGGCGTTTTGACTTTTAACGTTGTTTTTCATGGCATGGCGACGGATCGCGGTGAAGAAATACTCAAAATTTCATTGTAATTCGGGTGCCCCCAACTGATAGCGCCTATCAAGCCATTAGCAAAACTCAATTGGCTTTATTAATAGTCAAGCTCTACCATTGCGTTCGTACTGATTGATTTCAGCAATTCTCAACTTCCAAGGAGCCCCTGATGACCACCGCCCAACGTCCCGAAATCAAAACCCTGGCCAACCTCGAAGCCGCCTTTGCGGGTGAGTCCATGGCCCACATCAAGTACCGTTACTTCGCCAAACTGGCACGCGCCATGGGGGACGAGGACACGGCCCGCACCTTTGAGGAAACCGCCAACCAGGAAGTCATGCACGCCTTTGGTCACCTGGACCTGCTCTACCCCAAGGCCAGCATGACGCCCGCCAAAGCCTTGCAGATCGCCATTGACGGCGAAACCTACGAGTACACCGAGATGTACCCCGGCTTTCGCAAAACCGCCGAACTGGAAGGCAACGCCGCTGCCATGGCCGAGATGGACGAGCAAATTGAAGAGTCCAAGGTGCACGCAGCGCAGTTCAAGGCCACGCTGGACAAAGCCCAAAAACGCTTTGCCGCCTTGGCCAAGGTAGAAGAGCGCCACGCCAACCACTACAAAGCCCAACTGGCCAAAGTTGCCCAAGCCGCCTAAAACTCAGCAAACTAAGTTGCTATTAATTTTCTAGCTGATTACGCATATATCCATTGGGCTTGAGCCCTATTTATTTAAATTTTGAAGGAGTTTTCCATGAAATCATTCATCTGCATCGTGTGCGGTTTTGTCTATGACGAGGCCGCTGGCCGCCCCGAAGACGGCATTGCCCCCGGCACGCGATGGGCCGATGTGCCCGATAGCTGGGCCTGCCCGGACTGCGGCGTGGCCAAGGCGGATTTCGAAGCTGTCGAATTCTGAGGGCATCTGAGAGCGCAAGAGCCAGCGCCTGTTCGAGCGGCCCATCACCGTCCACCAAGATGATGGGCTTGTATCCTGATTTCGTAACCCATCAGCCTTTGCGTCTCAGTGGAATTGGCGGCATTGATGAATGTTTTGAGCAGATGAATGGACGAAATGCCAATGATGGCAGTTGCGAATTTGACCTTCAAAACGTACCCGCAAATTCAGCCTTGCTTTAGAAAAAACTTCAATTCTAAAATTGACGCGAGTTTTGATGAATCGCCCCATGCTGCGCACCCTGCTCCACCGCTTATTTCACCAGGTCAGCACCGCCCTGCCCAGCCAGTGCGCGGTGTGCCACGCCTGGCCCGCGCAACCGGTGTGCGAGGTCTGTGTGGCGCGTTTTGCCCAGCCGCAGCCGCGCTGCCGAACCTGCGCGTTGCCCGTGTCCGGCGGCGTCAACCAATGCGGGGCGTGTGTGCGTCAGCCGCCACCGCTGGATGCCTGCCTGTGCGCCGTGCCTTACGCCTTCCCCTGGGGTGGTCTGGTCACGCGCTACAAGTTCGGCAACGCACCGGGCTGGGCCGGCGCGCTGGCCCTGCTGATGCGCAGCGCGCCCTGGGTGGAGCCTGCGCTGGAGCAGGCCGATCTGCTGCTGCCCATGCCTTTATCACCTGCGCGACTACAAGCGCGCGGCTTCAATCAGTCGCTGGAGTTGGCGCGTCACTTGGCCCCGAGCAAAACCGTGGCCGACCTGCTGCTGCGCATCCGCCACACAGCGCCGCAAAGTTCGCTCAAACGTGAAGATCGCTTGAAGAACGTCGTGACCGCGTTTGCGGTTGAACCTCTTCGCTCGGCTGAGCTGCGCGGCAAGCGCGTGGTGCTGCTGGACGACGTGATGACCAGCGGGGCCTCCCTCTTTGCAGCAGCCCAGACGCTGCGAGAGGCCGGTGTCTCGCACATCACGGGCCTGGTTCTGGCTAGGACAGAGTAGCCCCCACGCTTGTCACTGCGTGTACTGCGCTGCGGCTGCTTCACAATACGCCCCATGTTCCATATCGTTCTGTTCGAGCCCGAAATCCCGCCCAACACCGGCAACGTGATCCGCCTGGCAGCCAACACCGGCTGCACGCTGCACCTGGTCGAGCCCCTGGGTTTTTCCATGGACGACAAGCACATGCGCCGTGCGGGTTTGGATTACCACGAGTACGCGCAGGTCAAACGCCATGCGGATTGGCTCACGTTTCTAGCGACTGAAAATCCGCAACCCGAGCGCCTGTTCACGCTGACCACACGGAGCACGCGGCTTGTACATGCGGTTGATTTTTTACCCGGCGACTGGCTGGTGTTCGGCTCTGAGACCAAAGGTATCAGCGACGCGGTGCGCGCCCACTTTGCACCGGCGCAACAGCTCAAACTGCCCATGCGGGCGGGTCAACGCAGTTTGAACTTGTCTAACGCTGTGGCCATCACGGTGTTTGAGGCTTGGCGGCAAAACGGTTTTGTTTGAGCTCAGTCATGTAGCAACTCCCGCATCAGGGTGAGCACAATCTCCAAGGCCGGTGCGGCGGTTCGCCCCGCCAGCGTGACCAAACCAAACCGTGCCATAGCAGCCAGGGCGGGTTGGACTGGGAGTTCAATCAAATCCGGCGCAGCAGCGCGGATCGCCAACAAAATGGCATCGCTTTGCCTAACCACATCCACCAGACTCGGAATCTCGTCACAGCGCAAGGTGATGCACAAGTTGGGGTGGGCCTGTGGGCCGTAGCGTTCCATCAAAATGCGGGCGACCTCATCACTCAAAGGCGTGGAAGCCAAGGGGTATTGCATCAAGGCGTCAAAGCTGGGGGGCTTGCGCTGACGCGTCAGCGGGTGGCCCGGGCGGCAGAGGAAAGCGCCTCGCATTTCATGCAGGACTTCGCTTGACAGGTCTGCGGCGGGCTTGAGCGAGCGCGCATCCAACACCACCGCGTCCAAAGTCTTGGCGCGCAAGGCCTGCACCAACAGATCGGTACTGCCGCGCGAAATCTCCACATGAACGCCCGGGTATTGGGTGGCCATGCGCATCAACAGGGGCGTCATCAGCATCGCGCCTGGGCCGGAGCCCATGCCTAAGCGGATCGTGCCCACCTGGCCAGCCTTCATCAGGCGACCACTTTCCCGGATGTCATCGGCGTCATCCACCAGACGCTGGGCTCGGGCCAACACCTCGCGCCCAAAAGGCGTCAGCTCACTGCGTCGGCCAATGCGGTCAAACAGGGCATGGCCCAATTCATCTTCCAGCGCGCGGATGCTGCGGCTCAGGGCAGATTGGGTCAAAAAGACGTCAGTCGCAGCCTGGCTGAATGAGCCACTTTGTGCCAGCGCGATCAGATGTTGGAGTTGAACCAGTTTCATAGCGATGGGTTTTTAAGTATTCATAAAACTCATCATAGTTTATACAACAATGCATTGGACATCGAATCGTCTCATTTTTATCATTCATCTCGATCCGAACTGGCAGCCGAGCGCATGCGTTGAAACCACTGCACGCAACGCGGCCATTGGATCAAGCGACCCGAGACACGCAATTAAAACTTGTAATCAACCTTTGGAAATATTGAAATGACAATGAAAAAAACCCTCGTTGCCCTGGCCGCTCTGGCTGCCACCGCTTCCTTCGCTCAAGTGACCCTTTCGGGTCGCATCGCTTTGGCTGTGTCAACCTACAGTGCCAACGGCGCTACCGCAGGTGCAGCCAGTGATGCCGCGTCGCGCACCATGGTCGCAGACAACAGCTCACGCCTGAAATTCGCCGTGAATGAAGACCTGGGGGGTGGTCTGCGCGCTTTCGGCGTGTATGAATTTGGTCTGAACTTTGACACAGGCGCTGGCACCAACCAAGCCGGTGGTGCCAATTCGGCTACAGCCTTCAACGGCTCACGTGAATCCCACATCGGTATTGGCAACAACGATATTGAATTGCGCCTTGGCCGTCAAAACGTGTTCTGGACTCAGGGCGACCTGCACGATGCCAGCGCCAACTTCGTCGGCAAAGATGCCATTGGTGATGCCTACACCCGTTTGGCCAACGTGCGTCAAAACAACGCGATTTTGTTGAACCTGAACAGCAGCTCTTTTGCCGGTTCGCAACTGTATTGGGCCCCTGAAGTGGCCAATGAGTCCGCGCCTGTTAGCTCACCCACTGCAGCTCAATCCTCCGCCAACGCCACCACTTGGGGTGGTAAGTTGAACTGGGATAACGGTGCTTGGCGCTTTATGGCCGACTACCAAAAGCGCAACAACATTGCGACTGACGCAGCAGGCACTTTCCCCGCCGCCAACACCACGGCTGATTTGACCTCCGCGAAGTTGGGTCTGGGCTATCGTTACGCAGAAGGCAGCATGGTTGCGGCGCACTACTGGGATCAGCGCAAGGACTTCACCGATGCAGCCACCAACAACACAGCCACAACGCAAGCTGTTGCTGGCGTGACGGGTGGATCCATGGCTGGCGGCAACAAACAAACCGGCTGGGGTGTGACCGTGAAGCACAACTTGGGCGCGGGTTGGACAGGTTACGGCAGCTACGGCGTGCTGAACAACATGTCCGCCACCGGCACTGGTGGTGATCTGAATGACTCCGGCAGCACCCTGATCTCTCTGGCGGTGCGCAAAGATCTGTCCAAGCGTACCGGCATTTATGCTTCTTACGGCCAAGTTAAGAATGCGGCCGCTGGCACCATGGGCATGCCCGGTGGCGGCTTTGTACCTGTCACAGGCCCCAATGCAGCTGCAGGTTCATCACCCACCTTCCTGCTGGTTGGCATGATGCACAACTTCTGATCTAACGCTGGCCTAAGCCGCCTCAAGGTTTAAAGAGTCCGGAACCCCCACTGTGGCAACACAGTGGGGGTTTTTACTTGTGCGCGCAACGTGTGGGTGCGGTTGAGTTTTGATGCATCGTCCGTGCCATGGGGGTGGTTTTTATGTATTCATAAAAATCATCATAATTTATACAACAATGCATTGGACATCACTCGCCATCATTTCTATCATCACGTCCAACTTGATCGACATCACTACAAAGAGGAGTTAGCTATGCATCGTTTCGTGAGATTTTCAAAGGTCTTGGCCCTGATCGCTACCGCCGCCAGCGCCCAAACCTTCCCGAGCAAACCGGTTTCTCTGATCGTGCCCTACCCGGCGGGTGGCTTGTCCGATGTGATTGCCCGCAAGGTGAACACCTCCTTGGGCAAAGCGCTCGGTCAGCCGGTACTGGTGGAAAACCTCGGTGGTGCCAGCGGCAGCATTGCGGCGCAAAAGGTGTTGGCTGCACCCAGCGACGGCTACCAACTTTTCCAGGGCTCACCCAATGAGTTGATCCTGGCCCCGTTGGCGATCAGCGCCGTCAAGTACAAGTCTGAAGATTTCCGCCAAGTCCACCGCATCGCTTTGGCCCCCATGGCCATCTTGGCGCGTGCCGATTTGCCCGCCTCCAACGCGGACGAGTTGGTGGCCTACGCGATCAAGGCCGCTAAGGACGGCAAGTCCATGACCTACGGCAGTGTGGGCATCGGCTCCTTCTACCATTTGCTGGGTGAGCAAATGAGCAAGACACTGAACTCGCCCATGCTGCACGTGCCTTACAAAGGCATTGCCGACGTGGTCAAAGACCTGCTCGGCGGCCAGGTGGACATCTTCATCACGCCCTATGGCGCGCCCCAGGCCGAGTTGGCCAAGACAGGCAAGATCAAGTTCGTCGCCGTGCTCAGCCCGCAACGCCAGCCGCTGGTGCCGCAAGTGCCGTCCACCACCGAGAGCAAAGGTTTGCTCAAGACCTTCACCGCCGAAATTGGCACGGGCTACTTTGTCAAGCGCGACACACCAGAACCCGTGGTGAGCGCACTGCACAAAGGCCTGCAAGCCGTACTGGGCGACGCTGAGGTCAAGACCGGTCTGGTCGCTTTGGGCCAAGAACCCGCACCGCTGCAAACGCTGGATGCAGCCGACAAGGCTTTCGTGGCCGAAATGGTCACCTACCGCGCGATGGCCAAGTCCATCAACCTGCAGCCGCAATAAAACGCAATATCAACGCCTACGTATGAGCACCTACCTACTGGATGCACTGCATGCCCGGGCAGGCGAGTTCATCAGCTTGCGGCGTGACATCCACCGCCACCCCGAACTGGCGTTCGAGGAGCACCGCACCGCCGCCCTGGTGGCCGACAAACTGCGCGGCTGGGGTTACGCGGTCGAGGCCGGCCTGGGCGGCACCGGCGTGGTGGGCACCCTGGTGCGCGGCACGGGCAGCCAACGCCTGGGCCTGCGTGCCGACATGGATGCGCTGCCCATCACCGAGGCCAGCGGCGTCGAATGGGCCAGCCAGCGCCCCGGTCTAATGCACGCCTGTGGGCACGACGGCCACACCGCCATGCTGCTGGCGGCGGCGCGCCACTTGGCTGAGCAAGGCCAATTCAACGGCACACTGAACCTGATTTTTCAACCGGCTGAAGAAGGCGGTGGCGGTGCGCTGCGCATGATGGCCGACGGCCTGTTTGAGCGCTTCCCCTGCGATGCCATTTTTGCCATGCACAACATGCCGGGCGTCCCGCAGGGGCGGCTGGTGTTTCGTGACGGCGCGGCCATGGCCTCCAGCGACTACGCCACGGTGCAGCTCACCGGTGTGGGCGGTCACGGGGCCATGCCGCACCGTGCCAATGATCCGGTGGTGGCCGCAGCCAGCATCGTCATGGCTTTGCAAACCATCGTCTCGCGCAATGTCGATCCGCAGCAGACGGCCGTGGTGACGGTCGGCGCGCTGCAAGCGGGCAAGGCCAATAACGTGATACCGGCACAGGCCACGTTGGAGATCAGCGTTCGCTCGCTAGACCGTGGGGTGCGCGTATTGTTGGAGCAGCGCATTAAAACCCTCATCACCGCCCAAGCCGAGAGCTTTGGTGTGCAAGCGCACATTGACTGGCGCCAGGGCTACGCGGTGCTGGTCAACGCACCCGCCCCCACCGACTTTGCACGCCAGGTGGCGGTGGACTTGGTGGGCCCCGATCAGGTCACACTGCAAGGCCCGGCCCTCACGGGCAGTGAAGACTTTGCCTTCATGTTGGAGCGCGTGCCCGGCAGCTACCTGCTGATCGGCAACGGGGATGAGCACGACCCGCAAGCCACCAGCGCTTGCATGGTGCACAACCCCGGCTACGACTTCAACGACCGCAACATCGCCACCGGCTCCGCCTACTGGGTGGCCCTGGCGGAACGTTTTTTACAGTGATGAATTTCTTTGGAGCTTGGTTATGAAAGTCATGGTGCTTGGTGCAGGTCTGCTCGGTGTGACCTCGGCGTATTTTTTGCGGCAGCAGGGCCACGAGGTCACCGTGGTGGATCGTCAAGCTTCGCCTGCGGCGGAGACCAGCTTTGCCAACGGCGGGCAAATCTCGGTCAGCCACGCCGAGCCCTGGGCCAATCCGGGCGCGCCACTCAAGGTGTTGCAGTGGTTGGGCAAGGAAGATGCGCCCTTGCTCTTTCGCTTGCGGGCCGATATGCGCCAATGGCGTTGGGGCTTGCAGTTTTTGCGGGAGTGCACGCCAGCGCGCACGCGCCACAACATTGAACAAATCGTGCGCCTGGGCACCTACAGCCGCGATACGCTACAGGCCTTGCGGCGTGAGCGCAACATTGCTTATGACGAGCGCACGCAAGGCATCTTGCACTTCTACACCAGCCAAAAAGAGTTTGACAGTGCCGAAGCGCCCGCCGCACAGATGCGTGAGCTGGGCTGTGACCGCCGCGTGATCTCGGCGGAAGAAGCCATCCAGATCGAACCCGCACTGCGCCACATTCGCGGGCAACTGGCGGGTGCCACCTACACCGCCGAAGACGAATCCGGCGACGCCAACACCTTCGCCCGCGAACTGGTGCAGCGCTGCGTGGATGACGGCGTGGTCTTTCTCATGAGCCACACCATCACGGCACTGCGTGAAGCGGGGGGCCGCATTGACCATGTGGAAGCCACCGATTCAGAAGGCCGCTTTCAACGCCTGCGCGCCGATGCCTATGTGCTGGCCATGGGCAGCCTGAGCCCGCTCTACGCCAAGCCCCTGGGCATTGAGCTGCCGATCTACCCGGCCAAGGGCTACTCGGTGACCATGGCCGTCAAAGACGCGTCCATGGCGCACCAGGTGTCCCTGACGGACGACGAGTACAAACTGGTGTTCTCCCGACTGGGCGACCGGCTGCGCATTGCGGGTACGGCCGAGTTCAACGGCTACGACCGCGACCTGAACCGCGTGCGCTGCGAGGCCATCGTGCGTCGGGTTGAGGAATTATTCCCCGGCGCAGGTGACGCCGAAACAGCCCAGTTTTGGACGGGCCTGCGCCCCGCCACACCGTCCAACGTGCCCATCATCGGGCGCAGCCGTATCGGCAACCTTTACTTCAACACCGGCCACGGCACATTGGGTTGGACGCATTCGTGTGGCTCCGGCAAAAGCATTGCCCGCATCATCAGTGGTCTCAAACCGGAAGTGGACTTTGCTTTCACAGGCAGCTAGCCCTTACACGTGAATCGCTCAGGGGTAGCGCCGCACGATTGATTCGGCCACGCACACGGGCTTGGCCACCCCTTCGCGCTCCATCGTGACCTGCCAGGTCATCTGCATGCCGCTCTGGTCAATGGCCGCGCATTGCAGCAAGGTCATGCGCGCACGCAGGCGGCTGCCCACGGGCACGGGGGCCATGAAGCGCACCTTGTTCAGGCCGTAATTCACGCCCATGCGGGACTCGACGATGGTCATCGCCGTTTCATAAAACTTGGGCAACAACGACAGCGTCAAAAAACCATGCGCGATGGGCGCACCAAACGGCCCGGCTTTAGCCTTCTCCTCGTCCACATGAATCCATTGGTGGTCTCCGGTGGATTCGGCAAATTGATTGATCTGCGCCTGAGTGATGGTGAGCCAGTCGCTGACGGCGACTTCTTGGCCCACCAGGGCGGGGAACTCTTGAAGAGATTGAAAAACTTTCATGCGTCCAACCATTGGCAAATCGCCTGCCACTGCAACAAGTCTTTCTCCACCCGACTGGGCGCAACATCAAACAGGGTCAGGCCACGCGCGGCGAGGTGAATGTAGTTTTGCGTGTCGCGGATGTAGCCCAGTACCGGCAGACCCAGCCCCTCGACAAACTCACGCAACTTCTCAGCCGCAATGGTGCGGGAATCGACCCGCATGCCGACGATGCCGACCTGCATCTTCCCCGCATGGCGATGCGCCGCGAGCTGGTCTAAAAAAGCACGAGTGGCAAAGATGTCAAAGATGCTGGGTTGCAGCGGTACGATGACCTTGGTGGCGTGCTGCAAGACCTCGTTCAAGCGCGAGCCTTCCAGTCCGCCCGGCGTGTCCAGCACCACATGCGTCGTGCCTTGCGGGGGCTTCACAAAATAACCCGAGCCCACCTCCCAGGTGGCGATGGGCCGTGCAGCAGGTGGGCGCAGGCCCAACCACAGGCGCGAAGACTGCTGCTTGTCCGCGTCACCCAACATCACCGCGCGGCCTTGGGCGGCGAAGTAACCCGCCACATTGGTGGATAAGGTGGATTTGCCGACCCCGCCTTTGGGATTGGCAATGACAACGACGGGCATGAATCATTCCTTAAGCACTGAACTGGCCCCCATTATCCGTGGGGCGCGGCACTGAAAAGGGTCTCGCTCAGACCTTCATCTGAACGCGTCCCAAATCAACTTGAGGCCGGTTAAAAACAAGCCGCCATAGACAAGACGGAAAAACAGCTTGGGGTCAATACGCCGCGCCAAGCGCACGCCCATCCAAACACCCACCGGGGCCAGCGGCAAGAGCAGCAGCGAGGTCAGCATATTGCGCATGTCCAGCAAGCCCAGAAAGGCGTAGGGAATCCACTTCGATAGATTGATGAAGAAGAAGTAGAAGGACAGTGTTGCGGCGTACACCACAGGCGTCAGTCGCAGCGGTAACACGTAGGCGGTCACCGGCGGGCCACCGGCGTGCGCTACAAAACTGGTGAAGCCCGACATCATGGTCAACACCACGCCCCACCAACGCGGTGGCGGCGCACTGTCCGCCTTGGGTGGAAAGAACAGGCGTTGCGCCAAAAAGAGCAGCGTCATGCCACCCACGATGCCCGCCACCACATGCGAGTCCAGGACGCTGAACAGCAGGGCGCCGATCAAGGAGCCCAGCAAGCCCAGGGGTAACAGAAACTTGAGCAAGGCCTTGTCGTAGTCTTTGCGGAAAGACGCCATGCCCAGCACATCGGTGAGCAAGAGCACCGGCATCAAAATGGCGGCTGCCTGTGGCACGGGCACGGCCAGCGCCATCATGGGCACGGCGAGCGATCCAAAGCCCGAACCAAACCCGCTCTTGCTCACCCCGAGCAAGAGCACCGCCAGGGCGGCGACCCCATAGAAAAAGGGGTCGGTGATGATCGGGAAAGTCAAAACCGGCTTGCGGGTTTAGAGCGATTTAGATCAACTTAAAGCGACTCAAAGCACCGTGCAAGTCTGCTCAAAGCTCAGACGTGGGTTGCGATTGAACAGCTTGCTGTCGTCGCCATAACCCAGGTTGATGAGGAAGTTGGCGGTGTAGCGGCCATCGGGGAAGAACTCAGCGTTCACCTTGGCCAAATCGACGCCGCTCATGGGGCCGCAGTCCAGGCCAACCGCACGCGCGGCCACCATGAAGTAAGCGCCACCCAGCGTGCCGTTGCGCGTGGCCGTGCCTTGCGCCAGCGTGGCATTGCCTTCAAACAAAGCTTTGGCCCCGGCGTTGTTGGGAAACAGCGCGGGCATGTGCTCGAAGAATTGTGTGTCGGTTGCGACGATGACGGTCACGGGCGCGAGCTTGGTTTTCTCCAGGTTGCCGGGGCTCAGGGCGGGCAGCAGGCGCGCTTTGGCTTCGGGCGTGGTGAGGATGACGTAACGCGTGGGCTGCGTGTTCATGGAGGTGGCCCCCATACAGGCAATGTTGTACGCCTCTTTGATCAGATCCAAGCTCACGGGCTTGTCCGTAAAGCCATTGGCCGTGCGGGCATTGAAGAAGAGTTGGTCCAGGGCGGCTTGGTCGATTTTCATGGGAGGGGTGTCTCAGGTTACAAAAGGAAAGGGGAGATTATCCATTGCCCCGCTCATTGTTAATGAGCGGTTTATTCGGCGTTGATGTCAGCGTCTTTAATCAACTTCGTCCAGCGTTGTACATCACGCTGCACCAAGGCTTTGGTCTCGGCGATGCTCAAACCCATGGGCTTGCCACCCGCTTTGCGAAAGGTCTCCATCACCTCAGGCATCGCAATCACGCGCGCCAAGTCGGTGCGCAGGCGCTCCAGCAATTCAGGCGGTGTTTTGGCAGGCGCAAATAGACCGAACCACGACTCCAGATCGAGCGCGGCCACACCGGTCTCGGTGAAGGTGGGCATCTCCGGGTGCATGGGGTTGCGGCTGGCACCCGAGGTGGCTAGCGCCTTGACTGTGCCTGCGTCCACCTGCACGCGGGCCGTGGGGGCGAGGTCTAAAAACACATCGACACGCCCACCCAGCAAATCCTGATACGCCGCCTGCGCGCCCCGGTAGGGCACATGCGTCAGCTTCACGCCTGCCAAATGCCACAACGCCGCCGCCAACACGTGTTGGCCCGTGCCATTGCCCGCTGAAGCGTAGTTGAGCTTGCCCGGATTGGCCTTGGCAAACGCCACCACGTCTTTGAGCGAATTCAAAGGCAAGTCCTTACGCGCCATCAGCGTGTAGCTGTAGCCCACGGCCAGGCCCACGGGTTCAAAGTCACGCAGACTGTCGTAAGGCAAGTTGCGGTACAGCCCCATATTCAGCGCCAAATTGGACACCGATCCCACCAGCAGCGTGTAGCCATCGGGCGCAGCCTTGGCAGCGGCGTCCGTACCCACCAGCGTGCCAGAACCGGGGCGATTCTCCACCACGATGGCCTGGTTCATCACCTTGCCCAGGCGATCTGCCAGCAGTCGTCCGACAAAGTCAAAACCCCCACCCGGCGGCTGCGGCACGATCACTCGCAGCGGCTTGTTGGGGTAGGCCTGGCTCCAGGCGGGCAAGGCACTTGCGCCCAGCAAAGCCAAGAGCGAACGGCGGGCCAGCGACATCATCTCAGCGCTCCAGCTCACCACCGGCCAACCAACGCGCACCCCGGCGGTACAGCTCATCGACCACCGGGCCTTTGAGCATGGGCATGTCCATCTTGACCGTGTAGCCAATGCGCGTCTGGATGTAAGCCAGGTGGCGGTAGCCCTCGGGGAAGGTGGCCAGCGCGTCTTGGTCTAGCGTGAGCACGGCGGTGGAGTCCACCGGGTCAATGCGGTCTTTCTCGTAAATCGGCTGGCGGTGCAGCAGCTTCCACTCGCCATTGACCTTTTGCACAAAGTCGTAAAAGCGGCCCGTGC
>CANCDA010000063.1 GCA_947374705.1 Comamonadaceae bacterium
GTCACCGTGCTGCAAGGCGTTGACCTGCAAGTGCACAAAGGCGAAACCGTGGCCATCGTCGGCGCGTCCGGATCGGGCAAAAGCACGCTCCTGCACCTGCTGGGCGGGCTGGACGCCCCCACGGGCGGCGCGGTGCAGCTCATGGGACAAGACTTGACCACGTTGTCGGCCGCACAACAAGGCGTGCTGCGCAACCGTCACCTCGGCTTCGTCTATCAGTTTCATCACCTGCTGCCCGAGTTCAGCGCGCTGGATAATGTCGCCATGCCGCTATGGATCAGGCGTCAAAGCTATGCAGAATGTGCACAAGCAGCTACAAAAACGCTAGCAAGCGTGGGCCTGCAAGATCGCCTGCAGCACCGCCCGTCCGAACTCTCAGGCGGTGAGCGCCAGCGCGTCGCCATCGCCCGCGCCCTGGTCACGCAACCGGCCTGCGTGCTGGCCGACGAGCCCACCGGCAACCTGGATCGCGCCACCGCCGACGGCGTGTTTGAGCTGATGCTGCAACTCGCGCGCGATCAAGGCACGGCCTTCATCGTCGTTACGCATGATGAGTCACTGGCGGCGCGCTGTGGGCGACAACTGAGGTTGGTGCAGGGGCGGTTGTCGGGGTAGGGGAAATTAAAAACACATTGTTGCTGTGCGAGAGGCGATATTTCAACCCAGAGGGCGCAATGGCCTACTGCACGCCGAGTTTTTTTAGCGCAGCAAGAATCGTATTGCTGCGCTGCTTTGCAACAGGGGCGTGATTGAACCCGTGGTTCGAAGGAAAGTCGATTTGTTGTTGAAGCGGTAACAGCGAGCTCTCGCCTTTGCCGCTCAAGGCTTTCTTTCCCACCCCTTTGCCCTTGTAGCCATACGAGCCATGGGGATCCATTTGCAAAAGCTTGTTGGTTACGTGTGCAAATGCAACTTTAGCGACCCTAGATAAAGCGGGTTGTGCAGATAAAACATCGAATCGATCTCGACGTTTTTTGAAAATTACTTTGGAAAGCTCTGCCCGTGGTCGTTTGAGGTGAGTTTTAGAAATTTCACTATCGACCCGTGAGTTGTACTGGGACGCAGTTGGAATCACCGAGTCGAATTCATGCAGTTTGTTTTGTGCATGAGCTTGCACGATGCCACTATGAATGCCATGGTGCGGAAAGGTGTGCGGCCCCTGAGGTACGTTGCCAAACTTCAGAGGATTGTTCTTGCGCTTGTCCTGCAAAATCGTATAGAAGGTACTCACGCGTGGGGCGCGACTCTTCACATCGGGCAGTTTTAGCATATCCGACCTATCCTTGGTGGCACTCAATTTAGTCGAATGAAACGTGTAGGGATCGAGGTCATGGAAATACCCTCGTGCGGTCGAAGTGATCTTTGATTTTTTTACCTGGGATGGTGGTGTATATGTTTTGCCCACTGTCGTCTCCTGTGCTGATAGGTGCGCAAACGCTTGCAGAGTTTTATAGCGACCACGCCCGTAAATCCTACACGACAAATTGCCTGCAACTTGCCAACCGCACGCGGCCTGTAATCGCTTGGTCAGTTGCTTCTTGAACAATGTCCGAATAGAGCCGTCAAGCTTGCGCCACTCTTGAGGCGCAGCCTCGTCGAATTCGAGTTCACAAGTCTTCAAGCGCCACCTTGACTTGTTTCCCACCCTGTCGCTGCTTGATGATCTTGGTTAGTTCGGCATCGTCCAATCGCTCCAAAAGAGCTTCGTAAGCCTTGGCAGATAGCAGGTAGGCGGTGGGCTTGTTGTGGTTCGGGCATAGATGGATTGAGTGATGGCCATGATAAAAAATGCATTAATTGGTGTATTTTTATGTGCTTTTTGACTTTGTTAAATTTTACTGAACGCGATAGATTGAGGTGCTCTGAGCTTGTTAATGGTATCTATTTCTCTTAAAATTCCTTACCATTAGTAAGAATTATAAGGAGAAAAATCATGCCAACCGCCACTCTGACCAGCAAAGGTCAAATCACCATCCCGCTGCCATTGCGCACGGCCTTGGGTCTGCATGCAGGCTCCAAGCTGGATTTCATCCGGGAAGACGATGGCTTCAAGGTGGTGCCGGTTCACGGTGCTGCATCGGCCAGTCTCAAGGGTCGATTTGCCGGGCGGGCATCAGGCCCAGTGAGCATTGCTGACATGAACGAAGCCGTCGCCGCTGAAGCAGCTACTCAGCACCGCTCGATCAAGAAGGTCATCAAAAAGGTTAAAGCGTGATCGGGCTCGACACCAATGTGCTGGTGCGCTATTTGGCGCAAGACGATGCCAAGCAGTCCGCCAGGGCCACCCGCCTGATAGAGAGGGAGTTGACACTGCTCAAGCCGGGGTTCATCAGTCTGGTGGTATTGGTAGAGATGTGCTGGGTACTGCAACGGCTGTATGCCGCCACGGATGCTGAATTGCTTGAAACGGTGGCTGATTTTCTGGGTAGTGCAAGGCTTCAAGTTGAGAGTCGCGCGGTGGTGCAGGCCACCGTGCAGCGCCTGCGCTCACTCAAAAGCAAGGCCGGGTTTGCTGATCATCTGATTGTGGAAATCGCCAAAAACCAGGGCTGCAGTCACACGTTTAGTTTTGACAAAGCAGCCGTGCGGTCGGCGGGTATGCAGTTGCTGGTTTAGCCGGTCTGAACCCCAAACCGGGCAAACACCAGCACCAGAACCATCACCGCCAGCACAGCCGACACGCCCTTCCAGAACAGCACCGGGTGCCGCTCCGCCAGCGGCGGGCGCGTCTGGCTCAGGAACTCGCTGTTAGGGTGGCGCAGGTCATAGACGAACTCGGACAAGCTTTCGTAGCGCTTGAATGGATTGATGTGCACGGCCTTACTGAGCACGTTGTCCAGCCATGCCGGGGTCTCGCGCTCCTCGTGCAGCACGGATGCGTAACGTAATTTTCTCTGCGCGGCTTGCGTCTTGGTCTTCGCCACTTCGGCACCGTAAGGCAACCTGCCTGAGAGCATTTGGTAGGTGATGACGCCCAAGGAAAACATGTCGGATTGGTCGCTACCGGCCTCACCCAAAAAGTACTCGGGCGCGGTGTATTGCGCCGTACCGAGAATGTGGCTGCTTGCGTTGGTGGCGGCCATCTCCTCAACGCCCGCCACGCGCACGGCCCCAAAGTCGATGATCTTCACCGTGCCGGTGCTGTCGATCATGATGTTGTCGGGCCGCAAGTCCTGGTGCAGCATCTCCAGCCGGTGAAAGGCCTGTAGCCCCTTGGCGATCTGCTCGACGATACCGCGCACGGTTTCAAGCGCGGGCTTGGGGTGGTCGATCATCCACTGCGACAGGGTCTGGCCGTCGATAAATTCCGTCGCCACGTACAGGTAGTGGCGCTCCCGCGTTGGCAGGCAGGGCTTGAGCACGTGCGCGCTGTTGATGCGCCGGGCCACCCACTCCTCCATGAGAAAACGCTCCAGGTAGGCCGGGTCGGCTTGCAGGTCTATCGACGGCGTTTTGAGCACGACCAAGGCGTCGGTCTCGCTGTCGCGGGCCAGATAAATGTGGCTGCGGTGGCTGGCATGCAACTCCCGCACGATGGTGTAGCCGTCCAAGGTCGCCCGCGCCTCCAGAATGGGGGGCAAGGCCAGTGCAGACAACTGCTGCTGGATCTCGCTGGCGTTCTGGTTGGGTAGTTCTTGGACGACGACAATCTGCACGGTCAAGTTGTCCGTGCTCCCGCGCTGCAAGGCCTCATCCACAATGGCGCGGGCGGCCAGATCCAGGTCGCCGTATTCGCCTTTTTCGCGCTGCACGACCTGGGTGATGAATGTCGCGTCCACATGCTCATACACGCCATCCGAGGCCAGCAAGAAAGTGTCGCCCTGGGCAATGGCCAAGGCTTGGTAGTCGATTTCTATCTGCGGCCTGAAGCCGACAGCTCGGCTCAGGTGGCTTTGCCCCTCTGACACCCGAACCCGATGGTCCTGCGTCAGTTGCTCCATGGATGGCCCATGCAGGCGATAGATGCGCGTGTCGCCCACGTGAAAGAGATGGGCGGTGCTGGACTTGATGACCAAGGCGCTCAGGGTGCATACATATCCCCGGTCGTCGTCGTAGCGGTACTGGCTTTGCTGGGTGCGCGAATGCAGCCAGGCGTTGGTAGCGGTCAGCACGCGCTCTGCGGACTTCTTGACCGACCAGGCTTCCGAGGTGCAGTAGTAGTCGTCTAGAAAAGCCCGGACAGAAAACTCAGCCGCAACTTGGCTCACCTCACTGCTGCTGATGCCGTCGGCCAGGGCGATGACAATGCCCTTGGCGCTCAACATCGGCTCGTGGGGTATCAGCACGCCGTGGAAGTCCTGGTTGACTTCCTTGCGTCCCTTGTCGGAATGTTGGCCGACGGAAACTTTCAAAGCTTTGACCCTGTTCATAGGCCAAGCTTAGCCGTCAATCAGGCCTGAGCGCGCTTGGGCCCGGTCTTCACGTGCGTGGCGTAGAGCGTGAGCCCGGTGAACGACAGGCCACCGACCAAGTTGCCCAGCACGGTTGGAATTTCGTTCCAGATCAGGTAGTCCATGATGGAAAAATGGCCGCCCAAGAGCAGGCCCGACGGGAACAGGAACATGTTGACCACCGAGTGCTCAAACACCATGAAGAAGAAAACCATGATCGGCATCCACATGGCGACGACCTTGCCAGTCACCGTGGTGGAAATCATCGCGCCCACCACCCCGGTGGACACCATCCAGTTGCACAACATGCCTCGCACAAACAGCGTCAACATACCGGCCGCGCCGTATTGCGCGTAGCCCAAGGTGCGTGCCTCGCCGATGCCAGCAATCACTTTGCCCACCTTGTCGGGCGGCGTCGAGAAGCCAAAGGTAAAGACAATCGCCATCAACACCGCCACGGTGAAGGCACCGGCAAAGTTGCCGACAAACACCAAACCCCAGTTGCGCAGCACACCCCCCACGGTGACGCCTGGGCGCTTGTCAATCAGCGCCAGCGGTGTCAGCACAAACACGCCGGTGAGCAAATCAAAACCCAGCAGATACAACATGCAAAAACCCACCGGAAACAAGATCGCGCCGATGATGGAATACCCCGTCTGCACGTTGACCGTCACCGCAAACACGGCCGCCAGGGCCAGGATGGCACCCGCCATGTAGGCCCGGATAAGGGTGTCGCGTGTGGACATGAAGATTTTGGATTCGCCTGCATCCACCATCTTTTTCACAAATTCTGAAGGCACTAGATAAGACATTGGGATTCCTCTGGAAGTTGTCAGGCGACATGGATCGTTCTGATGCATGGATATGCACGTAAAACTAGATAGGCAAATTCCGGGCCAGTTTTTTCGGGGCGCAGGTGGGGCATGAAGCCTTGTTTTGGGGCGCTGCACCGCTTTGTCGTCCACTTCTGGTGCATAGACGCTCAGCGCAGAGTTCAAGCGGCGGGCGTCGCAGGCGCGTGATAACCATGCAAAATCCAAGCATGCACACACTAGCTCTGCTGCCTCAGTCTTTTTTTAGTCAAACGCTGCGGGCGGTAGTTGGTGTCATTGCGCTCGGTTGGCTGGTGTTGATCGCATCGGCCCACGCCCAAACCTACCCTCTCAAACCACTCAAGTTGGTCGTGCCCTACCCACCCGGCGGCGGCACAGACACCATCGCGCGGCCCTTTGCCAAGCTGCTCGCGACTGAGTTGGGCCAGTCGGTCATTGTTGACAACCGAGGCGGTGCCAGCGGCAATTTGGGCATGGAGTTTGTGGCGCGTGCACCGGCCGATGGCTACACCCTGTTGCTGGCCTTGACGCCGCAGTTGGCGGTCAACATCAGCCTGTTTGATAAATTGAGCTACGACCCTCGGCGCGACTTTGCGCCCATCTCGCTATTGGCCGAAGGCCCGTATTTGCTGGTGGTTCATCCTTCGCTAAAGGTCAGATCCGTCGCAGAATTGATCGCCTTGGCCAAGGCCAAACCGGGTGAGCTCAATTACGCCACGTCGGGCAATGGCAGCGGGGGCCACATGGCGGCTGAACTGTTCACCAGCATGGCGGGCATTCAAATGACGCACACGCCCTACAAGGGCGGTGGGCAGGCGCTTAACGATGTGCTGTCAGGCCATGTGCAGGTGTTGTTTGCGCCGCCGGTGAGTGCCAGTCAGCACGTCAAAAATGGGCGCTTGCTCGCGCTGGGCATCACCGGCACAAAGGCCTCGGCCAGCTTGCCCCAAGTGCCCACTTTGAGTGAGGCGGGTGTGCCGGGTTATGACTCCAGCGTTTGGTATGGCCTGCTGGCTCCCGCAGGCACGCCCAAGGACATCGTGGCCAAGCTCAACACCGCCGCGCTCAAGGTGCTGCACCAACCCGACTTTCATGCGCTGCTGGTCAGCAACGGGATCGACCCCATTGGCAGTACCCCAAGCGAACTCTCCCTCTACATCACGCAGGAAATCACCAAATGGTCCAAAGTCATCAAATCAGCGGGGATCAAACCCGAATGAACCCCATCGCCCCCTGGCTGCAACTCGGCTACATCATTCCCCATCGCTACACCGATCTGGACGCCTACCAGTTCTACCGGGTCGCGCCTGAAGGCATGCTGCTGGTCACCACCGGGCTGGACTTGGCCGAGTACACCTTGGCCTCGGTTGAAAACCAAATGCCGGCATTTTTCTCGTGCCTGGACTTGCTGGCCCACAAGCCCGTGGACCGCATCGCCCTTAGTGGTGTGCCAGTGGCGGCGGCGCTGGGGCGTGAGCGCACCCTGCGCTTGCTGGCGGATGCAAGTGAGCGCACGGGGCTGGTGTGCGATACCGATGTGGAGGCCCACATAGACACCTTGAAGCACCTGGGCATCCGCCAAATCGCGCTGGTCACGCGCTGGTCTGAGGCGGTCAACACCGCGCTCATCGCCTACCTCAAGGCTGCAGGCATTGAGGTGCTGGCGCACCGCTCTCGCGGGCGCTCGCTGTTGCAAAACAAGGGCGCCAATGCTTTGGCAGACCATGAGCTGGCCTTGGAGTTGGGCCGTGATGTCATGCAGGCCACCCCGAAGGCCGAGGCTTTGCTCATGCCCGGCGGCTTGTGGTTTGCCATTCACGCCGTGCCGATTTTGGAAGCCGAATTCCACAAGCCGGTGCTGCTCAATATTTTGAGCACCACGTCCAATGCCTTGCGCGCTCACGCGAAAACGTCACCCAACACCCCGCGCGCTGAGGCACGCTGGGGCATGGTCTTGGCCAGTTAGGTGGGCAGACTCAACTGTGCGTCTTTGAGGACGTGATCGGCAGGAATTTGGCCTAACCAAATCTTGAGCACCATGGTGGAAAACTCGTCGTTGCCCACCGGTGCGCCTTGCGCCACGTCCTTTGAAAGCTACCGCCTCGCTACGCCATTTGCTTGCGAGTTGTTCAGACCATCCAGGCCGGGCGCCTCCAGTGCACAACTTCTGACAACGCTCACGTTCGCTTGCGTGTGTGCGGCGTTGTACAGGCTATGGTGCAGAATGAGATTTTTTTTAATCAAGTCAAGGTTTGTCCTTGTTGGATTGATGTTGTGCATCTCCGTGGGCACGACGGCTTGCACCGCCCTCGTGTTGGAGACTGCCAAAAAGCTTCGGGAAGATCGTCAAACCGATGATCAGGTCTCAGACGCTCAAATCGGGGTCAGCCTGCTGTCCGCCCTGTCAGATCGGGGCAGCAGTTTGCTACTGGATGTGAATGCCGATGTCTGGGAGTCAAGGGTCATGTTGACCGGCACGGTCACCGATGCCAAGGTGCGCCAGAACCTGGTTCAAATGGCACGCTCTGACAAACGCATTCGAAAAGTCCATGACGAAATCCAGGTGCTTTCAGCCATCGAACACGCCCGCAGACTGCGTGTGAATCGGTACAAAGAAGAGGTGTCCAGCGAGGGGCTGGGTCGGGTGGTGGGCGATTTCTGGATCGAAACCAAAATATCGGCCAAGCTGATTGCGCACCAAGACGTCACATCGGTGAACTACCGCTGGCGTTCGGTGCGCAATATCACCTACTTGATTGGTCGGGCGCAAAGCCAGTCTGAGCTGACGAAGGTGCTGGAGATCATCAGCGAGACCAACGGAGTGTCGCAAGTGAAGTCTTTTGTGGAACTTAAACCGATGCTCAAGTCATGAGCCGTCGCAGCGTTGCGGAGAAGGCATGGCTGAGAATCAGGGGTTAACCCGCATAGGCTTGGCGTGTGATGAAAACTAAAATCATCACACTATGGACGCCGACTCCTCTTCACTCTGGGCCACGCTGGGGCTGCTTGTTGCCCTGGGCTTTCGCCATGGCATGGACCCTGACCATATCGCCACGATTGACGGGTTGACGCGCCTGAGGTTTCGTGCGCACGCCTACTGGGCTGCACGCTTGACGGGCTTTCAATTTGCCTGCGGCCATAGCCTGACGATCTTGCTGGCCACCTCCGTCTTCTACTGGCAAGGCGTGCAGTTGCCCGCTTGGCTGGACGAGCTTGGTTTGTGGGTGTCAAGCGCATTCCTGCTCTGGCTGGCGGTGATTAATTTGCGGCACTGTTTTGGGGCTCGTGCCCACACGCACACCCATGGCCCGGCGGCGGGTTCCATGGCCGCGCTGGTCTTGCGCGTCATGGGACCACTGGCCCACCCCGTGGGCGTGGGCTTTGCCTTTGCGATTTCGCTGGACTCTTTGGCCCAAGCCGGATTGATGGCCGCCAAAGGACATGCGCTGGGCGGCTTTGCCATGGTGTTTTTGCTGGCGGGCTGCTTTGGCCTGGGCATGATGCTGGCCGATACCGGCAATGGCTTGCTCATGCACTGGTTGGTGCGCCGCAGCGAACGCGTGGCGCAGCAGGCCGGTCGCGTGATGAGCGGGGTAGTTGCAGGCCTGGCTTTGGCCGTGGTGGGGGTGAGCCACAGCAAAGCGCATTTCGCCCCCCTAGAGGCCGTCTGGGAGGCCTACGGCCTATGGATTGGGGCTGGCATTACGCTCACCCTGCTGGGGGTGTACGCCATCAGCCGTTGTTACTACCAGAGTCAGCGCCACAGCAGCGCCAAAAACCTCGGCAACCTCACCGCCCGAGCTTTTTAACTGCTCGGCTGCAAGTGCACGTGGTGCAGGCCGTCGCCATGGCTGTGGCGTTTGCCGCCGTTGTCCAGCGTCACGGGAATGATGTGCACTGAGCCGTGGCGCACGCCCGTCAAGGCCACCACCCGGTTGGCGTATTGGCGTACCTCTTGGGTCAAGCCACGTAAAAACGCCACTTCCAGGCAATTGTCATGGTCCAAATGCAAGTGCATGCTGGAGACGGTGAGGTGGTGGTGTTCGTGCGCGATGTTGGCAATGCGCTCGGCCATGGTGCGGTCATGGTGCTTGTACACATAGCCGATGTGGGCAATACAATGCTCGCTCTCCTCATGGCGCAGAGCCTCTTGCGAGTGCCAGCCGCGAATCAGGTCGCGCAGCGCTTCAGAGCGCGAGCTGTAACCGTTTTTCTCGGTCAATTGATCCAACACCGCCGCCAGCTCCGGCTCAATTGAAATGGTGATACGTTCCATGCGAATATTCCTTCACTGACCCAGTCCATTGCGCCAGCACACTGCGTATGAACCCCACCGTCCCGCCGCCTGTCACTGACCCTCGCATTCCAGTGTATCTGCTCACGGGCTACCTGGGCAGCGGCAAGACCAGCTTGCTCAAAGCGTGGCTTGCACAACCCGAGTTGAGAGATGCCGCACTCATCATCAATGAGTTGGGCGAGGTGGGTTTGGACAACCAGTTGCTCAGCGTGGCCAGCGAGTCCGCCGCCCTGGTGGCCAACGCTTGCGTCTGCTGCACGGGCTTGCCGGGCTTGGCTGAAGCGATGGAGGATTTGTTTTGGGCAAGGCTGCACCGACGCATTCCGCGCTTCCCCAGTTTGGTGATTGAGACCACCGGTCTGGCCGAACCGGCCCCGGTGGTGCAGGCCCTGCAAGGTAGCGAGTTGCTGCGTGAGCGCTATCGCTTGGCCGGGGTCATCACCTGTTTGAGTGCCACCACCGCCGATGCCGTCTTGGGTCAACATGCCGAGGCGCGTTCGCAACTGAGTGGGGCGAATGTGTTGGTACTGACGAAGACGGATTGGGTGGACGATGCGGCCTTGAGTCGTTTGAAGCTGCGCTTGGAACATCAACTTGCGCATCAGGGGGCGCAAGTGCCTATCGTCACCTCTGCGCAGGCTAGCTTGTCGGCTGCGCAGGTGCTGCAAGGTTTGCAAGAGGGTGCGGGTCGGGCGACCCAAGCACGACATCACACGCATGACCACGCCCATTCAGCCCAAGCGCACTGGTGGCCCTTGCCCGATGAAGTGGATGGCCAAACGCTGCTGACGCAAATTCAGACACTACAAACCAGCTTAGGGCCCGCACTGCTGCGCCTCAAAGGCCGGGTGCTGAGCGAGCAGGGGCCATGGCTTGTCCAACTCGCGCCCTTCGAGACACACGCCGAAGTTGTGCCCGACACGCTGCCCTCGGACATCGAGGGTCAACGTGGTTTGACGGTCATCGTGGCCCTGCCTTTGAGCGCGAGCCAGCAAGCAGGTTTGGCGGCCTGGCTGCGCAGGGTCTGAACCACGCCATCACTCAATACATGCCCGCTTCGGTTTTGGGTTCACGCCCCATCAGCGCAGCCACCACTTGCGCGGGCTGCATCTGGCCGTCCAGCAAGGCCACCACGCATTGCGTGATGGGCATCTCCACCCCCAGGTGCCGGGCGCGTTGCAGCACGGTGCGCGCGCTGTACACGCCTTCGGCCACATGACCCAATGAGGCCACGGCCTGCTGCAAGGTTTGGCCTTGCGCCAACAGCAAACCCACCTGCCGGTTGCGGCTCAGGCTGCCGGTGGCGGTCAGCACCAGATCGCCCAGGCCCGATAAGCCCATGAAGGTGTCGGCCCGCGCGCCCAGCGACAGGCCTAGGCGAGTCATCTCGGCCAGCCCGCGCGTGATGAGGGCGGCGCGCGCGTTGAGTCCCGGTCGCAGGTGATCTGGCAAATCGGCAGCGGCAATGCCGTCCAGCACACCCGCAGCAATCGCCATCACATTCTTCACAGCGCCACCGACCTCCACCCCCACCACGTCTTCATTGGCATAGACGCGTAAAGAGGGGCTGTGGAAAGCGGCGACCAGGGCTTCACGCACCGCCGCATGCGCGCTGGCGGCGACCAAGGCGGTCGGTTGCCCCAGAGCTACTTCTTGTGCAAAGCTCGGGCCACTCAGTGCACCTGCGATCAACTCAGGCGCGGCTTGCGCTTGTACTTCATGGGCCAAAAGCCCAAATGATCCAGAACGGGAAGCTTCAAAACCTTTGCACAACCATGCCAGCGGCGATTTGCCGCCCCGCAGTTGACTCAGCACACCCCGCAGTCCAGCCATGGGCGTGGCCACAACCACCAGGTCTTGCCCCTGCACGACTTGCGCCAATGCATCGGCAGAACCGTTCACGATTTGGAGAGAACCGGGCAATGCAATGCCAGGCAAGTAGCGCGCATTGAGGCGCTGGGTTTGCAGGGCCAGCGCCTGGGCCGGGTCACGCGCCCACAGGCTCACCCGGTGCGTGGCGCGCGAATTCTGGCTGGCACTGATGGCCAGCGCGGTTCCCCAAGCCCCCGCGCCTAACACGATGATGTTCATGGCAGGCAAAGTAGTCTGGGAAAGCGATTAAACCCTTATTGCACCGTCGCCGCAGGTTGTTCCTGCTCGGCGGCCTGCTGGGCTTGTTGCTGCTCGTACATGGCTTGGAAATTGATCTCAGCCAAGTGCACTGGGGGAAAGCCCGCACGCTGGATCAAGTCAGCCACATTGCCACGCAGGTAGGGGTACACAATCTGCGGGCAGGCGATGCCCATGATGGGGCCCATCTGGTCGTCAGGCAGGTTTCGAATCTCAAAAATACCGGCCTGCTTGGCCTCGACCAAAAACACCGTGCGGTCGCCGATCTTGGTCTGCACGGTGGCCGTCACTGTCACCTCGAACATGCCCTCAGACACGGGCATGCCGCCTACGCCGAGTTGAATGTCCACGGTCGGCTGCGATGGATCCAACAAGATGGCGGGTGAGTTGGGCTGCTCCAGAGACGATTCTTTGAGGTAAACGCGCTGGATTTGGAAAACGGGATCTTGCACTTCAGCCATGACTTTTCTCTCTTTTTTCGGGTAAAACAAAGCCCGCTTCGGTAAACCTACCGCAGCGGGCTGGCAATCGGGATGGGCGATTATCTCAGGATCAAACGGCTTGCAGCAGCGGCACCAAACCACTGCGCTCGTCCAGCGCCATCAAGTCGTCACAGCCGCCCACATGCGTGTCGCCAATGAAGATTTGTGGCACTGTGCGGCGGCCCGTGATTTCCATCATGTGGGCGCGCGCTTGCATGTCGGTG
>CANCDA010000064.1 GCA_947374705.1 Comamonadaceae bacterium
CTGGCGCAAGGCCCGTGGAACCTGAATGGCCAGTTGGGTCTGGTGGTGGGTGCGACCTACCCGGCTGAGATCGAGCGCGTGCGCGCTGTGGCGCCGACCGTGCCGTTGTTGATCCCCGGCGTGGGCGCGCAGGGTGGCGATGCGCTGGCCACCGTCAAAGCGGGCTGGCGTGCCGTAGGTGGCGAGACAACCGCGCCCATCGTCGTCAACTCTTCACGGGCTGTGTTGTACGCCTCATCGGGCGCTGATTTTGTGGCCGCTGCGCGGCAAGAAGCCAGCAAGACCAGAGCATTGCTAGAGACGGCCAAGCACTGAGTCACACAAGCTTGCAACGCAGTTGAAGACCTGCTAGTTGGGTGGCAGTTAAGCTATTAACTGCTGAGAAGCAAGTACCTCAGCGCGAACTTGCTCCGTGAGTTCGGCCTTGAGCGCCATGAACTCGGGCGTGGTCTTGATGCCGTAATGGCGCGGGTGGGCAAAGGGAATGGCGCGGTCGAGCTTGATGCGCCCCGGGCGTGCGCTCATCACCACCACGCGGCTGGCCATGAACACGGCTTCGTCAATGTCGTGGGTGACAAACAGCACAGTTTTGCGCTCGGCCTCCCAAATGCCCAGCAGCAGCTCTTGCATCAGCTCGCGGGTCTGGTGATCCAGCGCGCCAAAGGGTTCGTCCATCAACAGCATGCGCGGGCCATTGGCCAGGGCACGGGCAATGGCGGTGCGCTGCTGCATGCCGCCCGAGAGTTGTTTGGGGTAGTGATTTTCAAAACCACTGAGTCCCACTTTCTGGATGAAGGTTTGCGCGATCTCGATTTGCTCGGCCCGCGCGAGGCCACGCTCGTTCAAACCAAAGCAAACGTTGTCACGCACCGTCAACCAGGGGAACAGGGTGTAGCTTTGAAACACCATGCCCCGATCCGCGCCGGGGCCGGTGACGCGCTGGCCGGCCAGCGTCACGTTGCCCGTGGTTTGTTGATCCAACCCCGCCACAATGCGCAGCAGCGTGCTTTTGCCGCAGCCCGAGGGGCCCAGGATGGTGATGAAATCGTTCTCGGCCACAGTCAGGCTGGTGGCTTGCAGCGCTTGCGTGGCCGGGCCACCGGTGGCGGACTCGAAGGTGCGTGACACCGCGTCGATAGATAAAAAATGGGACATGGAGGGCGTGGGCCTTACGAGTGGGCGGCTCTAGTGCCCCAGTTGCGCCCAGGGAAATAGACGACGGTTGAGCCACTTGAAGCCCAGGTCGCTCACCAGACCAATCAGGCCGATGACGATGATGCCAAAAATGATTTGATCGGTGGCCAACAGGGCCTGGCTGTCGGTGATCATGTGGCCAATGCCGCTGGACGCGCCAATCAGCTCGGCCACGATCACATACGTCCAGGCCCAGCCCAGCACCATGCGCAAGATCTCGCAGATCTCCGGCGCAGCACCGCGAATCAGCACCCGCCGCACGATGCCAGAATCGCTACAGCCCAGGGTGTAGGCGGCCTCCACCAAGTCCCGCCGCGTATTGCCCACGCTTACTGCAATCATCAGCACCAGTTGGAAAAAACTGCCGATGAAAATGACCGCGAGTTTTTGCGCCTCGCCAATGCCGGCCCACAGAATCAGCAGCGGGATGAAAGCGCTGGCGGGCAGGTAGCGGGCGAAGGAGACAAAGGGCTCGAAGAACGCCTCAACGGGTTTGTAAGCCCCCATCATCACCCCCAGCGGCAGGGCCAAGGCGGCGGCAATCACAAAGCCCCCCAGCACCCGCCAGACCGTCCAGCCGATGTCCCAGCCAAAGCCCATTTGGGTCAACAAGACCCAGCCTGACTTGAGCATCGTGAGCGGATCGGCCAAAAAAGTTTTGGACACCCAGCCGCTCAAGGTGGCCGCCGCCCACACCGCCGTGAACACAACGAAGAACGAGAGGCCCAGCAGCACGCGGGCGCGCGGGTGAACAGGCTTGAGCGGGGTCATGCGGCGGGCGTGGGTTTGCGGTTTGGGCTTATTTCAAGAAGCGCGTATCGGCCAGTTTGCCCATGTCAGGCAAGGTTTTGACGATACCCATTTCCATCAATAGGTCAGCCGCTTCTTTGCTGAACTGGGCGTGCTCACCGGCGAAAAATTTCTGGTTGGCCGCACGGTCTTGCCAGCGCAGGTAGGCCGCGCTCTTGGCAAAGGCGTCACCGGCTTGTTTCACGTCAGCGCCCATGATCTCGTGGCTCTTGGCGGGCTCGGCCTTGATCATGTCCAGCGCCTCAAAGTAGCCGTCGGTCAGGGCTTTGGCGGCCTTGGGGTTCTCGGCCAAAAACTTGGGCGTGCAGCCAAAGGTGTCCATCACCATGGGGTAGTCCAGGGTGGTGGCGATGATTTTGCCGGCCTCGGGTTTGGAGCGTACAGCCGAGAGGTAGGGCTCATACGTCATGGCCGCGTCAATGTCGGTGTTGCCTGCAATCATGGCGTTGGCCGCGGCCTGGGGGGAGAGGTTGACCACCTTCACGTCTTTGATGGACAGGCCATTTTTCTTGAGCATCCAGGCCAGCGTGAAGTAGGTGGCGGTGCCGGGCGCATCGGCAGCAATAGTTTTGCCCTTGAGGTCGCTGATTTTGTTGATGCCCGCTTTGACCACCATGCCGTCAGCACCAAAACTCTTGTCGAGCTGGAAGATTTGGGTGGTGGCCACGCCCGCCGCGTTCCAGCCGATCCAGGTCTCTACCGTGGTGGCCGCGCACTGCGCGTCACCCGAGGCCAAGACCAGGTGGCGGTCTTTTTGTGGCACTTTTTTAATGCTCACATCCAGGCCGTGCTTTTTGTAAATACCAGCCTCTTTGGCCAGAGTGAGCGGGGCAAAACCGGTCCAGCCCGAGATGGCAATGACCACCTTGGTTTCTTGCGCATAAGACGTGCCGAGCGTCAAAACGGCGGCGGCCAAGGTCACGAGGGTTTTTTTCATGGTGCAGGCTTTCAGGGTTGAGGGAGGGTCGAAGAAGGGGGGGCTTGCATGGGCAGGTTCAGCGCATGTTCATGGGCGCAGGCAGCAGCCAGCTCGTAACCGGCGTCGGCGTGGCGCATGACGCCGGTGGCGGGGTCGTTCCACAGCACGCGCTCGATGCGCCGGGCAGCGGCATCGGTTCCGTCGCACACGATCACCACGCCCGCATGTTGCGAGTACCCCATGCCCACGCCGCCGCCGTGGTGCAAGGACACCCAGGTGGCACCGCTGGCGGTGTTGAGCAGGGCGTTGAGCAGCGGCCAGTCGGATACCGCGTCGCTGCCGTCTTTCATGCTTTCGGTCTCGCGGTTGGGTGAGGCCACGGAGCCGCTGTCGAGGTGGTCACGCCCGATGACGATGGGGGCTTTGAGCTCGCCCGATTTCACCATCTCGTTGAACGCCAGCCCGGCCAGATGGCGCTCACCCAGGCCGATCCAGCAGATGCGCGCGGGCAGACCCTGGAAGGGGATGCGCTCACCCGCCATGTCCAGCCAGCGGTGCAGGGACGCGTTGTGCGGGAACAGCGATTTGAGCTTGGCGTCGGTCTTGCGAATGTCCTCGGGGTCACCACTCAGGGCCACCCAGCGGAAGGGCCCGGTGCCGCTGCAAAACAGGGGGCGAATGTAGGCCGGCACAAAACCGGGGAAGTTGAACGCGTTGGGCACCCCGGCATCCAGCGCCACTTGGCGAATGTTGTTGCCGTAGTCCACCGTGGGGATGCCCATGGCCTGAAACGCCAGCATGGCCTGCACCTGCGTGGCACAGCCCTGGGCTGCGGCAGCGCGCAGGGCGGCGTGCTGCGTGGCGTCGGCCTGCGCGGCCTGCCATTGCGCCACGCTCCAGCCGGGGGGCAGATAGCCGTTGACTAGGTCATGGGCGGAGGTTTGGTCGGTGACGAGGTCGGGTTTGAGCCCCCCGGCTTGGGCGCGGCGCAGCAGCTCCGGGAAAAGCTCGGCCGCGTTGCCGCACAGGCCGACCGAGATGGCTTGCTGGCTGGCGGTGTAGCGCTGGATGCGGGCCAATGCGTCGTCCAGATCGGTGGCTTGCTCGTCAAGGTAGCGGGTTTTGAGGCGGAAATCAATGCGACTTTGCTGGCATTCGATGTGCAAGGAACTCGCGCCCGCAAAGCTGGCCGCCAAGGGCTGCGCGCCGCCCATGCCGCCCAGACCCGCCGTCAAGAGCCAACGCCCGGCCCAGCTGCCTTGGTAGTGCTGGCGACCGGCCTCCATGAAGGTCTCGTAAGTGCCTTGCACAATGCCTTGCGTGCCGATGTAAATCCACGAGCCGGCCGTCATCTGGCCGTACATCATCAGGCCCTTGCGGTCGAGCTCGGAAAAATGCTCCCAGGTGGCCCATTTGGGCACCAGGTTGGAGTTGGCGATCAGCACCCGGGGTGCATCGGCGTGGGTGCGAAAAACACCCACCGGTTTGCCCGATTGGATGAGCAGGGTCTGGTCATCTTCAAGCGTGCGCAGCTGGCGCAGGATTTCTTCAAAACAATCCCAATTGCGCGCCGCCTTGCCAATGCCGCCGTACACCACCAGGGCCTTGGGGTTCTCGGCCACGGCGGGGTCCAGGTTGTTTTGCAGCATGCGGTACGCGGCTTCGGTCTGCCAGCTTTTGCAGTGCAATGTAGTGCCTGTGGGGGAGCGCACTTCACGGGGCTGTGCTTTCGCCGGGAACGATGATGCTGTTGGTTCAGGCATGGCCAATGGAGTCAGTAAATAGGCTAAGCGGGAAATAAATTCAGGCATCACTGTACTTGTACATACAAGTACAGGCAAGTATGATTTACCCTAACTTGAACACTCGACTGGCCCATGGCTAAAGCCCACCCACCCACTCCGCCACGCGCCCACTACCAAAAGATCAAAGACCATTTGGTGCGCGATATGGCGCGCGGGCGTTACCCGCCTGGGGCCTTGATGCCTTCGGAGGCCGAACTGGTGGTTCAGTTTGGCGTGAGCCGGATGACGGTGAACCGGGCGCTGCGCGAGCTCAATGACAGCGGCATGGTCAACCGGGTGCAGGGCGTGGGCACCTTTGCTGCGCCCATGAACCGGCTGGCCTCCACGCTGACCATTCGCAACCTGCACGAAGAGATTGAAGCGCGCGGCCACCAGCATCATGCGGTGGTGCATCTCAAGCGCGCAGAAACCGTCACCGCCGCCCTGTCACCCCGCATGGGCTTGCCCGTGGGCGCGCCGGTGTTTCACACCCTCATCGTTCATTTTGACAACGGGGTGGCCTTGCAATGCGAAGACCGCTATGTCAATCCGGCGCGAGCCCCTGGTTATTTAGAGGTGGATTTCAGCCAGATCACGCCCACGCAGTATTTGCTCCAGGTCGCCCCGCTGTGGCAAGCGCAGTACGCCATCGAGGCGGGCCACGCGACGCGCAAAGAAGCCCGCTTGCTGGGCATCTCGGTGGCGCAAGCCTGCCTGATCGTGCAGCGCCGCACCGTGAGTCGCAACACACCCATCACCTGCGTGCGCCTGGTGCATCCGGGGGCGCTGTACACCTTGCAAGGGCAGTTCAAGCCATGAAAGTGAATGTGGTCAACGCCCTGGCGCAAACGCCCCAAGCCTGGCGCAATGGGGGTGGCCGTACGCGTGAGTTGCTTGCGCTGCCTCAGAGACCTGACGGCTCTGACTGGCAGGTGCGGGTGAGCTTGGCCGAGATTGAGCACGATGGGGAGTTTTCACAATTTCCGAACGTGCAGCGGTGGTTTGCCGTGGTGCAGGGCCAGGGCGTGACGCTACGGTGGTCGCAGACGCAAGTGCAAGTCCTTGCGGGTGCTGCACCTTTGCATTTTGCGGGCCAGAATGCGCCTGATTGCCGCTTGATTCAAGGGGCCACACAGGACTTGAATCTGATGGTGCGCGGCAGCCACGCGGCGTGCGGGGAGATGACCGTGGTGGACGCTGCCAAGCCGTGGTTGACCACGCTGCCAGAGCCGGTGTGCCTGCGTGGCTTGTACACCCGCACGCCGGGTGTTTGGCGCTGCGGCACGGAACAACGAAGTTTGCAGGCGCATGATTTTTTATGGATCGCGCAAGCGGATCAGTCGGCCTGGGAATTTGACAGCGCTGGGCCAGCCTGGTGGTTGGCCGCAGCCCCCGCACAGGAGCCAGGATGACACATCAACTTTGGCGCAACGCCACACTGGCCAGCCTGTGCCCTGGTACGCCCGACGCCACCTCCCAAGATAGTGCGCAAGAGGACCCGCAGTGGGGCCTGATCGACAACGGCGCGGTGCTCACGCAGGGCGGTCGCATTGAGTGGGTGGGTGCACTGCGCAACTTGCCCGCCCCCTTGCGCCAGGCTGTGAGCCGCGAACACGACCTGGGCGGTGCCGTGCTGACACCTGGCCTGATTGACTGCCACACCCATCTGGTCTATGGCGGGCACCGTGCGCAAGAGTTTGAAATGCGACTGCAAGGGGCGAGCTACGAAGACATCGCCCGCGCCGGAGGCGGCATCCGCTCCACCGTGATGGCCACCCGAGCGTGCGACGATGAAGCCCTGTTTAACAGCGCCGTGCAACGGGCGCAGGCCTTGATGCGCGAGGGGGTGTGCACGCTGGAGATCAAGTCCGGCTACGGCCTGAGCCTGCATGACGAGGCGCGCTGCCTGCGAGTGGCGCGGCGCTTGGGCGACAGCTTGCCCTTGACCGTTAAAACCACCTGTCTGGCCGCCCACGCCGTGCCGCCTGAGTACGCAGGCCGGGCTGATGACTATGTGGAGGCGGTGTGCAGTTGGCTGTCCCGCTTGCAGGCCGAGGGCTTGATGGATGCGGTGGACGTGTTTTGCGACACCATTGGCTTTACCCTGGCGCAAACACGCCGCGTGCTGCTGGCCGCGCAGGCGCTGGGCGTGCCGGTCAAGCTGCATGCCGAGCAGCTCAGTGACCAGGACGGCGCGGCCCTGGCGGCCAGTTTGAACGCCCTGTCCTGCGACCACCTGGAGCACCTGAGCACCAAGGGCATCGCGGCCATGGCCAGCGCGGGCACGGTCGCGGTGTTGCTGCCGGGGGCTTACTATTTTTTGCGTGAAACCAAGCTGCCGCCGGTGCAGGCATTGCTGGATGCGGGCGTGCCCATTGCCATTGCCACCGACCACAACCCCGGCTCTTCCCCCACCTTGTCGCCCCTGCTGATGTTGAACATGGCCTGCACCCTGTTTCGCCTCACCCCGGCGCAAGCCCTGCGGGGTATGACGGTACACGCAGCCCAAGCCTTGGGCCTCACAGATCGTGGTCAATTGGCCGTGGGCCAACGCGCCGATTTTGCCGTGTGGCACGTCAATCACCCCCGAGAATTGGCCTATTGGTTTGGCCAGAACCCTTGCCGTGCACGGGTGGTCTATGGAGAGGAATACCCCGTATGAACGAACCTGTTTTCAGTCTGCACCAAGGCAGCAGCCCCTTGCTGGTCAGCGTACCCCACGCGGGCACGCACATCCCACCCGCCATGCGCCACTTGTTCACGCCCAAGGCCCTGGCGGTGGAGGACACAGACTGGCATTTGGATGTCATTTATGACGATGTGAAGACGCAACACGCCAGCCTGTTGCGCCCTCACCTCTCGCGCTACGTGGTGGACTTAAACCGCCCGCCTGATGGCGCAGCCATGTACCCCGGCGTCAACAACACCGGCTTTTGCCCGACCACCGATTTTGAAGGGCTCGCCATCTATCAAGCAGGCTGCGCGCCCGATGCCGCGCAGATGGCACAACGCCGAGTGGACTACTGGCAGCCCTACCACGATGCGCTGGCGCAAGAGCTGGCGCGCATCAAGGCCGTGCATGGCTACGCCGTGCTGTTTGACGGCCATAGCATCAAGTCGCATTTGCCGTGGTTGTTTGAAGGCAAGCTGCCGGATTTGAATATCGGCACGGCCAGCGGCAGCAGTTGCGCGACGAATCTGCGCGAGGCGATTGCGCATCTGCTGGCACAACAAAACGGCTTCACCTACGCCATCGATGGACGCTTCAAAGGCGGCTACATCACGCGCCACTACGGCCAGCCCAGCCAAGGCATTCACGCCGTGCAACTGGAGATGTGCTGGAGCACCTACATGCAAGAAGCCGCGCCTTTCACGCTGGACCCGCAACGCCATGCGCGCTTAGCACCAGTGTTGCAACAATTGACCCAATTACTGGCCAGTGTGGTGCCGCATGCCTAAGGTCGTCAGCCAGTTTTGGGCGCCCCAGGCTTGGCTTGCGGGGGGCTGGCGCAGCGAGGTGGTGCTGAGTGTGGACGCCAGCGGATGTTGGTCTGAGATCGTGGCCGACACCGGGCCCGCACAGGGCGACATGCAGCGCTTGGCTGCGCCCGTGCTGCCGGGTTTGGTCAACGCGCACAGCCATGCGTTTCAGCGTGCTTTTGCAGGACTTTCGGAGCGCCGCCAGGGCGAGGCGGACAATTTTTGGTCCTGGCGTGATCGCATGTACCGCGTGGCGCAGCGGGTCACGCCCGCGCAGCTCCAAGCCATTGCGGCCCAGCTCTATGCCGAGTTGCTGGAGGGTGGCTACACCCAAGTGTGTGAGTTTCATTACCTGCACCACGCGCCCCAAGGTCAGACCTACGCCGACCCCTTCACCATGACCTGGGCCTTGACGCAGGCAGCGGCTCAAGCGGGCCTGGGCTTGACGCTGCTACCCGTGTTGTACGAGCGCGCAGGCTTTGCCGCCCCGGCCTTGCGCGCGGATCAACAGCGCTTTGCCAGCGACCCCGACTTTGTGCTGCGCTTGATGAACGCCGTCAACGCGGCGCGCCTGCCACGGGTCAATACCGGGGCCGCCATCCATTCGCTGCGTGCCGCCAGCGCACCGTCTGTTCACCGGCTCAAAGATTTGCTCAGCAATACCGATGCTCCCGTCCACATCCATGTGGCAGAACAAAGGGCCGAGGTGGACGACTGCCTGGCCACCACCGGGCAAAGACCGGTGCAGTGGCTGTGCGAACAAGGTCTGCTAGACGCACGTTGGCAGCTGGTACACGCCACGCACACCACAGTGCAGGAAATCGAAGCCGTGGCCGCTGCAGGCGCGCAACTGGTGATCTGCCCCAGCACCGAGGCCAACTTGGGCGACGGCTTAACGGACGTGGCGCAATGGTTGCGTGCCGGTGTTGGCCTGGCCGTGGGCTCGGACAGCCATGTCTGCCGCACCTGGCGCGAAGAGCTGCGCTGGCTGGAATACGGCCAGCGCCTGCGCTTGCAAGAGCGCAATGTGTGTGCCGCACCCGCCCAAGGCCAAGCGTCCACCGCACATCGTTTGTTTGAAGCGGTGCTGCACGGTGGTGGCCGCGCAGCGGGCCTGAGCCAGACCGGCTTGTGCGTGGGCGCACGCGCCGACATGGTGGTGTTGGACGGTCAATGCCCCGGTTTGCTGGGCGTACCCGCACCCTACACCCTAGACGCCCTGGTGTTCGCTGCTGACACGGCGGCGATTGATGCGGTGTATGTGGCGGGGCAACAGGTGGTCAAGCAGGGCGTGCATATGTCTCGATCAGTGATTGCACAGCCCTATGTGCAAACCATGCAAGCGCTGTGGGTGGAGAGTGGTGTGTGATGTAGCCACTGATCTGGCCATGAGGCGCAAGGCCAGAACTGTGTCAAACAAAGTCGCTACCGCTGTAGCGCAACCGCAATATCCGTGAGCGCAATCACCTCCACCTGCTCTGAGAACGCGTAGCGCTTGTCCACCTGTGCCACGATGAATGTGGCGGTGGGTTTTAAATCTTGCATCGCATTGTGAAAGCCTTGAGTGACTTTGGGTGCTGACGAAGATTTGATTTCGAAGCAAATGGTTTGGCTGCCGTGTTGCACCACCACATCCATCTCCGCCCCTGCTGCTGTGCGGTAGAACATCACCTCTGCGCCGCGCGGCGCGAGTTGGCTGATGTGTTCCAGTACAAAACCCTCCCATGAGTAGCCCATCATGGGGTGGGACAGCAAGTCGTTCATGGTGTTGATGCCGAGTAAGGCATGCAGCAAACCCGAGTCTCGCAGGTAGGTTTTGGGTGTTTTAACCAAGCGCTTGTTCAGGTTGACATGCATGGGCTGCAAGCGGCGCAACATGCGGGCGGCCTCCAGCAAATCTAGGTAACGTCCCACGGTGGGCACGCTGGTGCCCATGCTGCTGGCCAGCTGGCTCATGTTGGTGAGCTGGCTATGGCTGTTGGCCACCATGCGCCAAAAACGTTGCAAGGTAGGGGCGGCCACCTGCACGCCAAACTGCGGCAGGTCGCGCTCCAACAGCAAGCGCATAAAGTCCAGCCGCCATTCAAAAGAGTCTTCGTCAGTGGCAGACGTGAAACTCTCTGGAAAACCGCCGCGCAGCCATAACTGCTGTTGGCGTGCAAAAGTGGGCTCAATTTCTTGCACCAGCAGGCCACCCAGTTCTACCGTGGCCAAGCGGCCCGCCAGCGACTCGGCACTTTGTTTGAGCAGAGAAAACGAGGCCGAGCCCAGCAACAAAAACCGGCCTTTGCTGCGGTCACGGTCAATCTCTGGGCGCAGGTGGCGAAAAATATCGGGCGTGTATTGCACCTCGTCCAGCACGATCAGAGCGTCGGGATGGGTTTTGAAAAACACATTCGGGTCGGCAAGGCGTGCGCGGTCGCGTTCGTCTTGCAAGTCCAGGTAAACGCACTCACGCTGGCTCATGGCCGCCAGTTGCTTGGCCAAGGTGGTCTTACCCACTTGGCGTGGGCCGAGCACGGCCACGGCGGGGGAGCGGCGCAGGGCGGCGGCTATTTGGGCTAAGGCACTTCGTTGGTACATGCTGCAATTTTAACGAACACCATTAAAATTACAATAACAATTCCACCTTGTCTGGTGCATGTGCAAGCCAAATGGGTGTTGGCGCCAGGCGCTGAGCCGGAACATTCACTCCAACTCAATCCGCCGCTGACTCACCACTTTGCGCAGGTTCTCAATATCGCGCTCCACGCGGGCCTGAAACTCAGCCGGAGAACTGGCCCGCGGGCTGCCGCCCAAGGCGATCAATTTCTGCTTCACCTCGGGTTGCTCCAGCACGGTGCGCAGGGCTTTGTTGAGCTTGTCCACAATCGCCGTTGGCGTGTTCGCCGGGGCCGCAATGCCCAGCCAGGATTCAAACACCAGACCCGGCAGCAAGTCGGCCACGGCGGGCACGCCGGGCAGGTTGCTGGCGCCTGCCGGTGAGGTCACCGCCAAGGCGCGCACGCGCTGGTCTTTGAGCAGGGCGGCAGTGAGCGTCATGGTGTCGATCATCACGTCCACCCGCCCGGCCAGCAGCTCGGTCATGGGGCCGGTGCCGCCCTTGAAAGGCACATGAATGAGGTTGATGTTGGCCTCACTCACCAGCCACTCGCCAATCAAATGCGGGGCCGTGCCCACGCCGGAGGTGGCGTAGCTGTATTTGCCGGGTTCGGCTTTGGCGCGCTGCAACAGATCGGCGAAGGACTTGAGCGTTGAGCCCGGTGCCACGCTGAGCGCCAGCGGGTAGGTGGTGATCGTTGAGACCCAGGCGAAGTCTTTCACCGGATGAAAGGGCAGGCTCTTTTTCATGGCCGCGCCGCTGGCGTGGCCGCTGGGCAGCAGCACCAGGGTGTAGCCGTCGGGCGCGGCCTTGACGGCCATCTCGGCGGCGATGTTGCCGCCCGCGCCGGGCTTGTTGTCCACCACCACGTTCTGGCCCAGCAACTCACCCAAAGGCTGGGCTACCAGACGCGCCACGATGTCGGAGCCGCCACCGGGGGCAAAGCCGAGCAGCAGACGGATGGGCTTGCGCGGGTAGTCGATATCGGTCTGGGCGAAGGCGGAGGGCAGCCCTGTGAGGCTCAACAAAAGGGCGGTCAGAAATGGACGACGTGAACGCCAAGTGAAATGTGCCATGGGTGAAGTCCTTTTGTGAGTCATCGGCCAACTTTACTCGTCCCGAATGCCGTTGCGCAGAATGCCAATGGCGTCCACTTCGATCTCCACCACATCACCCGGTTTCATGAACAGTTGTGGCGTGCGTTTGTTGCCCACGCCGCCGGGCGTGCCAGTCACGATCACATCACCGGCCTGCAAGGGCGTGAAGGCCGAAATGTAGGCGATCTGGCGCGGGATGCTGTGGATCATCATGTCGGTGGTGGTGCGCTGCAGCTCTACGCCGTTCAGACGGGTTGTCAGCGTCATTTTCTGGTCGGGGGCAATTTCATCGGCCGTCACCATCCAGGGCCCAAAGCCCCCGGTGCGCCAGAAGTTCTTGCCTGCCGTCCACTGTGTGGTGTTGACCTGCCAGTCGCGGATGCTGCCATCGTTGTAGCAGCTGTACCCGGCAATGTGGCTCCAGGCATCGGCCTCGCTGATGCGCCGACCGCCCTGGCCAATGATGAT
>CANCDA010000065.1 GCA_947374705.1 Comamonadaceae bacterium
CAGCGACTGCAAGCGGATTTGCAGGTGAGCGGTGAGCCGGTGCGCTACGAGGTCACGCTGGAGCCCAAAAACCACCCCTGGTTGTTGGTGCTGGACGCCACACCCAAGGTGCCCACGCTCTCATCCGCCCTGACCGGTTCACCCCCCCGCATGACGCGCGAACTGCAATGGCTGGCCAGCGAGCCCATCACCGATCTGCTGCGCTACAGCGCCGTAAGCTACCCGCAGTTCCACCACGGCCCATCCGACGCAACCGACACCGTGCGCAATCGCCCCGGCTTGCAAGATTTTTTGACACTGCCCTTCAACTTCAACCCCCGCACACAGCAACTGGCGGCTGAGCTCAAGCGCGACGCCCCAGGCGCTGACGCTCGGGCCCACATCAACACCGTGATAGCGCGCCTGCGCAGCGGTGGCTATACCTACACGCTGGATCCCGGTGTGTTTGGCCAGCACAGTGCGGACGAATTCTGGTTCGATAAAAAGGAAGGTTTTTGCGAACACATCGCCTCGTCCTTCGTCATCTTGATGCGCGCGCTTGGCATCCCCGCGCGCATCGTCACTGGCTACCAAGGTGGCGAGCGCAATGCGGTTGACGACTTCTGGGTGGTACGCCAAAGCGATGCCCATGCCTGGGCCGAAGTCTGGCTCGCAGGCCAGGGCTGGGTGCGGGTGGATCCGACCGGTGCGGTGGCCCCCGGTCGCGTGGGCACACTGCAACGCCTGCAAGCCCCACGCGGGGTGCTGGGCGCGGCCATCAATACCTTAAGCCCCGGCCTGTCGCTACAGCTGCGGGCCATGTGGGAGGCTGTGAACAACGTCTGGAACCAGCGCATCCTCAACTACACCCAAAATAAGCAACTCAATCTGCTGCGCAACCTGGGCTTTGAGTCCCCTGGTTGGGAGGACTTAGGCCGGGTGCTGGCAGTCTGTCTCGCGCTGGCCGCGTTGTTGGGGGCTGCCTGGACGCGCTGGGAGCGTCACCAGCACGACCCTTGGCTGCGCCTGTTGGCCCAAGCCCAAGCGCGTTTGCAACGCATGGGCATTGCGCATGACCCCGGTACGCCCCCGCGTGCGCTGGCACAGAGGCTGCTGCTGAGTGGGCAAGACCCCCACCGGCTTGCCATCCATGACTGGCTGCTGCGGCTGGAAGCGCTGCGCTACGCGCGTAATGAAACGCCCGATTCAAAGCCTACGGGCCTACGCCAACTGCGGCGTGAGTTCAAACATCTACACTGGCATTCATGATCTTCTCTAGATTCGCTATTTTTTTAATAACTGCCTGCGCAATATCAACAGGCGCTGCAGCCGAAAAACGCATAAAAACCAAAACCCTTTCCGGCCCCAGCTACGCCAGCCGACCCGACGCCATGGCCCTGGCTGACGGCATCGCCAAGCAACACGCGCTAGACCCGGCCTGGGTGCGCCGCACCGTGGGCCAAGCGCACCGACTGCCTGTGGTGGAACGCCTCATGACCCCCGCCCCGGTCGGCACACCCAAAAACTGGGCGTTGTACCGCAGCCGCTTTATTGACCCTATTCGCACCCGCGCCGGTGTGGCCTTCTGGCAAGCCCAGCGAGACACGCTGGAGCGCGCTCAGGCCCTTTACGGCGTACCGGCCGAGATCATCGTAGGCATCATTGGCGTGGAGACGATTTACGGCCAACAAACCGGCAACTTCAAAGTGCTGGACGCGCTGGCCACGCTGGCGTTGGACTTCCCCGCGGCGCACCCGCGTGCCGTGCAGCGCAGCCAGTTTTTTTCGGGTGAGCTGGGGCAGTTTCTCAAGCTCACCCACCAAGGCGGCATAGATCCCATGAGCCTGCGCGGCAGCTACGCCGGGGCCATGGGCATGCCGCAGTTCATGCCCTCAAGCTGGGCTCAATTTGCGGTGGACTTTGATGGCGATGGCCGCATCGACCTCTTCAACAGCCCGGCCGATGTGATTGGCTCGGTTGCCAACTACTTCAAAATGTTCGGCTGGCACAGTGGCATGCCCATCCACTACAACGTGAGCTTCGACAAAGACAAACTCGACCTTGAAGCCCTGCTGCTGCCCGACATCCTGCCCACCTTCAACGTGGCCAGCTTCCAAGCTAAAGGTGCGGTGCTGGACGATGCAGGTCAAACCCACACTGGCCCACTGGCCTTGATCGAACTGCAAAACGGCGACAAACCCGCCAGCTACGTGGCCGGCACCGAGAACTTCTACGTCATTACCCGCTACAACTGGAGCAGCTACTACGCCATGGCGGTGATTGAGCTGGGGCAGGCGGTGCGGGAGGCGATGGCACGCTGAACAGCAATGGGTATACGCACTAGTCACACGCGCTTGGCCCTATCGTCTTAAAATGAGATTCGCTCCTCCCAACACCTGCCGACAACACCGCTCCATGCCACGATTCATTGCTCTTACTCGGGGTTCCTTTCTGATCGCAACCCTCAGCGCCGTCATCAGCTTGTGCGCGGGCTGTGTGTTCAATGAGAAGGTATCGACCAGCACCTCGCAGCAACAAGCCGGCCTGCACGCACCCGACAAGAAGCTCATTGCCAGGCAGCTAATTTCAGCCGCAGAGAACTCGTCGCTTGATTGGCAGCGGCAATATGCATTCATCAAGTACAACGTCGAGGGCAATGAACAAGAAAACCGGGGCTACACCGCAGGCATCATCGGCTTTACCTCACGCACGCACGACATGCTGGCCTTGGTCGAGAAGTACCAACGGATGGCCCCGGGCAATGGGTTGGCCCGTTTTATTCCGGCTTTGAAGAAGGTGGATGGCACCGCATCCACCGAAGGCTTAGGCCCCGCCTTTGAAGCCGCGTGGGTGCAGGCGGCGCAGGACCCGATGTTTCAGCAAGCCCAGGAACAGGAGTGTGACCGCATCTACTTCCACCCAGCCGTCACCCAGGCCATGAGCGATGGGCTGCGTGAGCTTGGGCAGTTTGCCTACTTTGACACCATCGTCATGCACGGCCCCGGCACTGACGCCAACAGTTTTGAAAACATTCGTGCACGCGCACTCAAACGCGCAAAAACGCCCGCACAGGGCGGAGATGAGGCAAAGTATCTGCACGCCTTTTTAGACGCCCGCAAAGCCGCTATGCGGGCTGAGATGGGCCATAGCAACACCACGCGCATTGACACCATGCAACGCAAGTTTTTAAATGCGGGCAATTTATCGCTCAAGCTGCCTTTGGTGTTTCGGGTTTACAACGATCCTTTTGAGATTGGGGCCACCTCGTCTGCGAGGCTTTGAGTGGGTTCTAAGCTCAGCCCTCAATCACTGAGCGGATTGCGCCCTTTTCTGCGGCCCTACCGCGCACGCATTGCGTTGGCTCTGCTATTTTTGGTGTTGGCGGCGACTGCCACCTTGATGTTTCCGCTGGCGCTGCGCAGCTTGATTGATGGCGGCTTGATGCCGCAGGACAAGGGTGCGCAGGTGATGGGTCTGCGCGAACACTTTGGCGGGCTGTTTGCGGTGGCTGCAGCGCTGGGCGTTTTCTCTGCCCTGCGCTTTTACCTGGTGAGCTGGCTGGGTGAGCGGGTGACGGCGAATTTGCGCAACGCGGTTTATGCCCATGTGCTGCAACAAAGTCCGGAGTTTTTTGAGACCACGCAGACGGGCGAGGTGCTGTCGCGCTTGAGTGCCGACACCACGCTGGTGCAAACCGTGGTGGGTTCGTCTCTCTCCATGGGGCTGCGCAATGCAGTGATGGGCATCGGGGCTTTGGGTATGCTGGTGTGGCACAACCCCTGGGTGATGTTGCAGGTGCTGGGCGTGTTGGTGCTGGTGGTGATTCCTGCGGTATGGTTTGGCCGCCGGGTGCGCAGGCTGTCGCGCGCCAGTCAAGACCGCTTGGCTGATTCCAGCGCCATCGCGGCCGAGGTGCTCAACGCCATTCCTGTGGTGCAGAGCTACACGGCTGAGGCGCGCGAAGCCGCACGGTTTGATGCCTCCACCGACAGCGCCTTCCAAACCGCTGTGCGGCGTGCGCGGGCCCGCTCGGTGCTGGTGGCTTTCATCATCATCGCCAGCTCGGCGGCGCTGTTGTGGGGTCTGTACCAGGGCACGCAGGCGGTGGCGCGTGGCGACATCACGGCCGGGCATTTGGGGCAGACCGTGCTCTACATCATCATCCTGGCCAGTGCGTTTGCGGTGCTGGGTGAGGTCTATGGCGACTTGCTGCGCGCTGCCGGGGCGACCGAACGGCTGATGGAGTTGTTGGCCAGTCGCTCACCCATTGTTTCACCCTCACATCCTCGTGTCGCCCTTTCATCAACGGCGCGAGCAGCTATTAATTTTGAAGCCATCACGTTTCACTATCCATCGCGCCCGCTGCAAGCTGCACTGAGTGATTTCACGCTGACAGTGCAGCGCGGCGAAACCGTGGCCCTGGTCGGTTCGAGTGGTGCGGGCAAGAGCACGGTCTTTCAGTTGCTGCTGCGTTTTTATGATCCGACGACTGGACGGGTTTTGCTGGACGAGCTGCCCATCCGCGAGCTGGCGCTGCATGATCTGCGCGCGCACATTGGCATCGTGCCGCAAGATGCGGTGATTTTCTCCAGCAGCGCGCTGGAGAACATTCGCTACGGCAATCCGCAGGCCAGCAACGCCGAGGTGCACGCAGCAGCCCAAGCCGCGTTTGCGCATGAGTTCATCACCGCTCTGCCCGAGGGCTATGACACGTTTTTGGGCGAGCGCGGCGTGCGCCTGAGCGGTGGCCAGCGTCAGCGCATTGCGATTGCCCGCGCCATTCTGAAAAACCCGCCCTTGCTCTTGCTGGACGAGGCCACCAGCGCGCTGGACGCCGAGAGCGAGCGCATGGTGCAAGCGGCGCTGGAATTCGCCATGCGCGACCGCACCACGCTGGTGATTGCGCACCGGCTGGCCACGGTACAAAAGGCCGATCGCATTGTGGTGCTAGACCAGGGCCACATCGTGGAACAAGGCACGCATGACGCTCTGATCCAAATGAACGGCACTTACGCCCGGCTGGCGGCACTACAGTTCACCGCTTGAATTGAAACACCGGAAACGACGGTGAAAACCCGTCTTCTTTCTCTCTCTCGGATCACTCAGCGCACTTAAGCTGTCATCTCGTTACACAGATGGCTTAACTACGAGGACTTAGCCCATGAAACCCGCACTCCATGAAGTTGACGAGCGTACCAATCTGACAGCCAGCAACAAGTTTGAACTCTTGCTGTTTCGACTGGGTGAGTCTGCCCGTGGAAAAAACCGCGAGTTGTTCGGGATCAATGTATTTAAAGTGCGTGAAATTCTGGTGATGCCACCCATCACCGAGATGGCCAACGCATCACCCAATGTGATGGGGGTGGCCAATATCCGGGGGCAGATCATTCCTGTGATCGACTTGGCCGCTGTGGTGGGCTGCAAGCCCTCCCAAGGTTTGAGCATCTTGCTGGTGACTGAATTTGCACGCACCACACAAGCGTTTGCAGTGGAAGAAGTCAATGAGATCGTTCGGCTGGATTGGAAGCAGGTGCTCTCCGCTGAAGGTCAGGGCGGAGGTCTGGTGACCAGCATTGCACGCCTGGATGGCGACAAAGCTGACACGCGCTTGGCGCAAGTGCTGGATGTGGAGCAAATCCTGCGCGAAGTCATGCCGCAAGACAAGTCGATTGACGAGTTCAAAACCACCGGCCCCCAAATCATCTTGCCTAAGGGCACGGTGATCCTGGCTGCCGACGATTCGGCCACGGCTCGTTCGATGATTGAGCAAGGGCTTACCGCGATGGGCCTGCCTTACATCATGACCAAGACGGGGCAAGAAGCCTGGGACAAGCTGCAATCCCTCTCGGACTTCGCCGTGACTGAAGGCAAGACGGTGCACGACAAAGTCGCCCTGGTGCTGACCGATCTGGAGATGCCCGAGATGGACGGCTTCACCCTGACGCGCAACGTCAAAGGCGACCAGCGCTTCCGAAACATTCCGGTGGTCATCCACTCCTCGCTCACCGGATCGGCCAACGAAGACCATGTGACCAGCGCAGGGGCCGATGCCTATATCGCAAAATTCAAAGCCGAAGAATTGGCCCAGACATTACGAACCGTCCTTGCACTCCACTGAACACAACAGGGTGTTTTCATCAACACGCAGCATTGTAGAAGGGCTTGCGTGATGCCTTAGACCTTGAGGCAGACGCTACTGAAGCGGCTCTTTCAGCGCCTCTGGCAAGACCATGGGCAGCACGGCGACTCCCTCTTCGATCAAGGCCCGCGTTTGCTCTGGCGTGGCCTGGCCCCGTATGCCGCGCTCTGGCACTTCACCGTAATGGATCTTGCGCGCCTCTTCGGCAAACTTGGGGCCCACGTCGTCCGTCTCGGCCATGATGCGCCGGGCCACTTTGAGCCAGGCGGCTTGAAGCTCATGCTCCACGGACGGGGAGACCACATCAGTGGACTGCGGGGTCTCGGGCGTAGGGGTTTTTTCAGCTTCTGCGGGCCGTGTGGCCCCCAAGTTCAGGCGCGGGGCGCTGAGCATTTTGATGATGGTGCCGTCGTTGCACAAGGGGCAAGTCAAGAGGCCTGTGCTGCACTGGTGTGTGAAGTCTTCTTCGGAGGCAAACCAGCCTTCAAACACATGCTGGCGGGAACACTGGAGGTCGAGGACTTTCATGGCGTGATTATCGACGCACGAGCGAATCAGGGCTTTGAAAGCGCTGGAGTTTGAGCGCCGGTTTGAGCGTCAGTTTGCCAGTTCAAATCCCAAACGCCTGAGCGCACGTTTTGCAGCCACAGTGCAGCCGTCAAGGTTTTAGCGTCAGTCACGCGGCCCTCGCGGCAGGCGCTCAACAACTCGTCCGGCGTGGCGGTGAACACGTCGAGAAATTCACCGGCATCGAGTTGTCTATCCCCCAAGCGCAAGCCACGTGCAAACCATATCTCAATGAACTCGGTAGAGTAAGAAATCACCGGGTGCAGCACGCCAGCGCGCGCCCATTCGGTTGCGGTGTAGCCGGTTTCTTCCTTTAACTCGCGTTGGGCACAGGCCAGTGGGTCTTCTCCGGGGTCGAGCTTGCCTGCAGGGAACTCGATCATCACCTGCCCCACTGGGTAGCGGAACTGACGCTCCAACACGACTTGCAAACCCTTCACGGGGTCGTCTAACAGGGGGATGATCATCACCGCGCCGGGGTGGATGATGTATTCGCGTATGGCATTGCCGCCGTCCGGCAATTGCACGGTGTCGCGATAGGCGTGAAGGAAGTGGCCTTTGAGGATTTCTTCGCTGTGAAGCTGCACCTCACGCAGGTGCGTATCTGGCAGGCTTGGGCTGACCATCAGCGATTGTGCTTGAGCAGGTATCGGTACACAAAACCAGGGAAGGCCAAGGTGATGAAGAGCACTGCGGTGATGGCGTAGAACTCCCAGTTTTGGGGAGTGATCTGGCCCGCACGTTGCTCCAGCGCCAGTGCGATGCCACCCACTGCGAAATAAAACACGATGAGTTCGAACAAACGAACGCCAAGATTTTTGGGCTGCTTGAGAGCGATGACTGCCAACAAGCGTTGGTTAGCAAACGGCAGGTTGGCGGCCAACAAGGCCAGCAGCACAACGAGCCAGACTGCGCCGACCTGCGACATGCCCATCAAGCCCCGAGCATGCTCACGATGGCGCGGGCACAAAGTGCCATGAGCCCACCGGGCATCAGGCCCAAGACCAGGATCAACGCGCCATTGATGGTGAGCACCACGCGCACATCCGTCGGGGCGGACACCGTGCTGGCGGTGATGGGGGCGTCAAAGTACATCAGTTTGACCAAGCGCAAGTAGTAGAAAGCGCCGATCAAAGACATGATCACGGCAAAAACGGCCAAACCAATGTGCAAGGCTTGCCCCGAAGCGACCAAGGCTTGCAGCACCGAGAGCTTGGCGTAAAAACCCACCATGGGGGGAATGCCTGCCAGCGAGAACATGCAAATCGCCATGATGGCGGCGTACAAGGGACTGCGCTGATTCAGACCGGCAAAGTCAGTGATCTCTTCACTCTCAAAGCCATCGCGCGCCATCAACAGGATGATGCCGAAGGTGGCCAGCGTGGTGAGCACATAGGTCACCACATAGAACATGGACGAGCTGTAGGCGTTGGCCGCTGACAGGGTGTTGCCGTTGATCACGCCCGACATCAAACCCAGTAGCACAAAACCCATTTGCGAAATGGTGGAGAAGGCCAGCATGCGCTTGAGGTTGCTCTGCATGAGGGCGGCCAGGTTACCCACCAGCAGAGAACCAATTGCCAGCAACATGAGCATTTGTTGCCAGTCAATGGCCAAGGGCAGCATGCCTTCCACCAGAAGACGGATCACGATGGCAAAAGCGGCCAATTTGGGTGCACCACCGATGAGCAAGGTCACCGCCGTGGGCGCCCCTTGGTACACATCGGGAATCCACATGTGAAAGGGCACGACACCGAGTTTGAAGGCCAGACCGGCCACGATAAAGACCAGACCAAACACCAGCACATCATGGTTGACGCGGCCAGAGTTGATGGACTGCAACACGGCGTTAATGTCGAGTGAGCCGGTTGCGCCGTACATCATGGACATACCGTAGAGCAAGAAGCCCGAGGCCATAGCACCCAGCACAAAGTACTTCATCGCGGCTTCGGTGGCTGTACCGTTGTCGCGGCGCAAAGCAACCAAGGCGTAGCTGGAGAGCGTGAGCAACTCCAGCCCCATGTAGATAATGAGAAAGTTATTGCCCGAGATCATCACAAACATGCCCAGCAAAGCGAACATGCTCAGGGTAAACATTTCACCACCGCGCAACATGTCGCGGTCTGCAGCGTAAGGGCGGCCATAGACCAGGGTGACCATGACGGCGATGGTGGCAAAACACTTGAGCCAGTTGCCCATGGGGTCAGTGACCACCATGTTGTACACGCTGTACAGCGTGGCACCGGAGCTCGCGTACATCGCCTGTAGCGCGGCCACCAAGCCCAGCGTGAGCAGGGTCAGCACATAGGTCAAGGTGCGCTGGCGGCTTTTGACACCAAGGTCGGCCAAGGTGATGCAGCACGCCATGCCGAGCAGGATGATTTCCGGGTAAACGGCAATCCAGCTGAGTAATTCAGTCATTTTTTTCAGTCTTTCAATCGGGCCGGATCAGTTCAATTTGCTTTGAGCCACATGCTTGAGCAAATCTGCGACCGAGGTGTCCATGACATCGGTGAAGGGCTTGGGGTACAGGCCCATGACCATCACGGCAATGGCCAGCAGGGCCAGCATCAAGAATTCACGGCTATTGATGTCGGTGAGTTCTTTGACGTGGTCGTTCGCCACCGGGCCAAAGTACACGCGCTTGAACATCCACAGGGTGTAGGCCGCACCGAAGATCAGCGCCGTGGAGGCGGCAAAGCCGAGCCAGAAATTGGCCTTGATCGCACCCAAAATCACCATCCACTCGCCCACAAAACCCGCCGTACCCGGCAAGCCGCAATTGGCCATGGCAAACAACAAGGCAAAAGCCGTGAACTTGGGCATGGTATTGACGACACCGCCGTAGTCGGCGATCTCGCGCGAATGCACCCGGTCATACAGCACACCGATGCACAGGAACATGGCCCCTGAGACAAAGCCGTGGGCGATCATCTGCACCAAGCCACCAGAGACACCCAGGTCATTGAAGATGAAAAAACCCAAGGTCACAAAACCCATGTGCGCCACTGACGAGTAGGCCACCAGTTTCTTCATGTCCTGCTGCACCATGGCGACCAAGCCCACGTAGATCACGGCCACAACGGACAAGGCAATCAAGAGCCAGGCCCACTCACGCGCGGCGTCTGGCGCAATCGGCATGGAGAAACGCAAAAAACCATAAGCACCTAGCTTCAACATGATGGCGGCCAGCACGGCCGAACCGCCAGTGGGGGCCTCGACGTGGACATCGGGCAACCAGGTGTGCACCGGCCACATCGGCACCTTGACGGCAAAGGCCGAGAAGAAAGCGAAGAAGATCAGCGTTTGCTCTTTACCCGTCAACGGCATGGCGTGCCAAGTGGCGATGTCAAAACTACCGCCCGACTGGGTGTAGAGGTAGATCAGCGCGATCAACAAAAGCAGCGAGCCGAGCAATGTGTACAGGAAGAACTTGAAGGCCGCGTAAATCTTGTTGGGGCCACCCCAGATTCCGATGATCAAGTACATCGGGATCAGCGTGGCTTCAAAGAACACGTAGAACAGCAGGCCATCCAGTGCGCAGAAAACACCGATCATCAGGCCGCTCAAAATCAGGAACGCGCCCATGTACTGGTTGACACGGTTCGTGATGGACTCCCAGCTCGCGATGATCACCACCACGTTGATAAAAGCGGTGAGCAGCACGAACCACAAAGAGATACCGTCCACGCCAAGGTGGTAGGCCACGTTAAGGCGGTCAATCCACGGCGCTTGCTCAACAAACTGCATGGCCGAAGTGCCCAGTTTGAAACCGCTATACAGCGGCAAAGTGACCAGAAAACTGAGCACTGCCCCAATCAGCGCGACCCAGCGCACTGTCTTGGCTTGCTCATCACGGCCCAATGCCAACAACACCACACCGAACGCAATCGGTGTCCAAATCGCCAAGCTCAACAAACCCATCTTGTTCTTCTCCTTATCGGCTGAGCCATTGGTGGACCATCGGCCAGGTCACGAAATACGTCATGAGTACAAAAACACCCAAAATCATGGACAGGGCATAGTGGAACAGGAAGCCCGTTTGCACGCGGCGCACCACACTCGCCACCCAGCCCACCAGCTTCCAAGACCCATTGACAAAGACGCGTTCAATCACGCCTTGGTCGCCGCCTTTCCACAGACCTATACCCAGGGCACGAGCGAAACGGGCGAGGACGTTTTCATTAAACCAGTCCATGTAGTACTTGTTCTCTAGCAGGGTGTAGATCGGCTGGACGCGGGCCTGAATGGCAGCAGGCAAAGCCGGGTTGACCATGTACATGTAGTAGGCACTGGCCACACCAGCCACGGCCAGCCAGAAAGGCAGCGTGGAGAAGGCATGCAGGGCCATGGCCATAGGGCCATGGAAGGCCTCGCCCAACTCGGCCATCACCGGGTGCTTGACGGCATCGATAAAGATGGCATCTTTGAAAAACTCGCCAAACAGCATGGGTTGAATCGTCATGAAACCAATCACCACCGAAGGGATGGCCAACAACACCAGCGGCACAGTGACCACCCAGGGCGATTCGTGCGGCTTGCTGTGGTCGTCATGATGGTGGTGCGGATCGGGCTCTTCGCTTGCGTCGTGAGGGTGATCACCGTGCGCATCCGGATTCTGGTCGTAACGCTCCTTGCCATGGAAGACCAGGAAGTACATGCGGAAGGAATAGAAGGCGGTGACAAACACGCCAGCCAGCACGGCAAAGCTGGCAAAACCACTGCCCCACAGGTGGCTCTCGTGCACGGCTTCAATGATGCTGTCTTTGGAGTAAAAACCTGCAAAGAGTGGCGTGCCGATCAGGGCCAACGAGCCGAGCAGCGAGGTGATCCAGGTGATGGGCATGTACTTGCGTACGCCGCCCATCCAGCGGATGTCCTGGTTGTGGTGCATGCCCATGATGACCGAGCCCGCACCGAGGAACAACAGCGCCTTGAAGAAGGCGTGCGTCATCAGATGGAACACCGCCACCGAGTAGGCCGATGCGCCCAAGGCCACGGTCATGTAGCCGAGCTGTGACAAGGTGGAGTAAGCGACGACGCGTTTGATGTCGTTCTGGATGATGCCCAAGAAACCCATGAACAGCGCGGTGATCGCACCGATGACCATGATGAAGCTCAAGGCCGTGTCACTGAGCTCAAACAGCGGCGACATGCGCGCCACCATGAAGATACCGGCCGTCACCATCGTTGCGGCGTGAATCAGGGCCGAGATGGGAGTGGGGCCTTCCATCGAGTCCGGCAACCACACATGCAAGGGGAACTGAGCCGATTTACCCATGGCACCGATAAACAGGCAGATGCAAATCACGGTGACCAACATCCAAGAGGTACCGGGGAAAATCAGACCGGCCAGCTCGGGCGCTTTGGCAAACACCTCGGTGTAATTGAGCGTGCCGGAATACGCCACGATCAGACCAATGCCCAGGATAAAGCCGAAGTCGCCCACACGATTCACCAAAAAGGCTTTCATGTTGGCGAAGATGGCGGTCGGCTTGTTGAACCAGAAGCCGATCAACAGGTAAGACACCAGGCCCACAGCTTCCCAACCAAAGAACAACTGCAGCATGTTGTTGCTCATCACCAGCATCAGCATGGCAAAGGTGAACAGCGAGATGTAGGCGAAGAAGCGGTTGTAGCCTTCGTCTTCTTCCATGTAGCC
>CANCDA010000066.1 GCA_947374705.1 Comamonadaceae bacterium
CCCTGAATCAGCAGGATGCGTGGGGCGTACATGATGACCCTTCCAGACAAGGCATGGGCTCATGGTGGCAGCTTCAGGGTTAGCTTGATTTGCGATGGGTCAAGCTTTGGGGGGTTTTCAAGTAGGCGCTCAGGCCTGGAACGTCCCGCTCAGCAGCTCGGGCAGGCGCTGTACCCCCATCTTGAAGCCGCAAGCCTGGGCGTGGCCGCCGCCCTTCATGCTCTCGGCCAGGGGGATGCAGTCAAAGCCACTGCGTGAGCGCAGGCCGACCTTCACCACACCGCCCTTGCCCGCTGTCCACATCAGGGCGAAGGTGCCGCTTTGCTTGGCCAGCGTATCGCCCACCAGGCTGTGAAACACGCCCGGTGCATTCACCATCAAGCCCTGCTGGCCGTTGAAGCTGATGGGCTGTGCGCCTTCTGCAATATCGGCGCAGAGCTTGGCAAATTTTTCGTCCATGGCATGACCACGCGCCATGAAGGCGGTGAGCTGATCGGGGCTGAAGGCCGCAATCTCGGCCCAGCGCGGAAAATCCATGGGCTCCATGTCCAACGCAGCTAAAAAAGCCGGACTTTCGGGGTATTGCCAGACCCAAATGTCGCGGTCTTCCACAAAGCGCACCAGGTCGGGCACGGCTCGATTCGGTTGGAAAAACTCCCAGGCCAGGCGCGCGCCCGACTTGCTCATGTCAAAGTGAACCACGCCGCAGCGGCAGGCAAAACCGGTGAGCTTTTCAGCCGCGCTTTTATGGTGGTCCAGCATCACCAGCTTGGCGGCACGCTCTTCGATGCCACGCAAGATGACTTCGTCAAACGAGAAGTCGAGGATGTAAACGGCACGGCCCTCTAGTGCAGGCAAATCCGTGACGGATTTGATGTCGCCATGGTCCAGGCCCAGCATTTCGGCTTTGCCTTCATAAAACAGCCAGGCAGCCAGCGCGGCGGCAAAGCCGTCGGGGCAATTGCGACCGTGGTAGAGGACGAGGGGTTGCGGGTCGTTGTGATCCGGGGCGAACAGGAGTTGCAGGGGGAGGATGGTCTTCATGGTTTCTGGGCTTCTTCGGCTGCGGGCGTGTCGCTTGAATTCTCTTGGCGCGTATCGGTATTGGCTGGGCGCGGTGGGCGCGGTATTTTTTTGAATTTGATGAGTCGGTTGAGCTCAATCGCGTCTTTTTTCACCTGGCGCTCGGCGTCCAGCTTTTGCCCGACGGCTAACCATAGAGCGAACTCTTCCGGGGTCTCCAGCGTGATGCGCCCGAGCTGGCGGGTGCGAAAGTCGTTGATCACCAGCTCCGCCGTTTTTTGCATGTTGACGCGCCCGCCGCTTTGCAAGGCACCGCGCTTGCGGCCGATTTCGGTCAGGAGTTCGTCGTCCGTCATGGCCGCCGCGTCTTTGAGTTTGTAGCGCTCTTGCAGCTGCTGGGCGTAGGGGCCTTTGAGGTAGTCCACCAGCTCCAGCGCCACCTCTTCGTCATCAAAGGCATTGCGCCCCACCGCGCCGCTGGCGGCCAGGTTGTAGCCGCTCTTGGCCACGATGATGCGCGGCCACAGCATGCCGGGGGTGTCGTACAAATAAAAGTCGTCGGCCAGGCTGATGCGCTGCTCCGCCTTGGTCACACCGGCCTCGTCAGCGGCCTTGGCGGCGCGCTTGCGCACCAGGCTGTTGATGAGGGTGGACTTGCCCACGTTGGGAATGCCGCAGATCAGCACGCGCATGGGCTTGACCATACCGCCGCGCAAGGGAGCCAGCGCACGGCACGATGCAATCAGGCGCTGGGCGGCAGCGGTGTCGGAGCTGTCCAGCGCAATGGCGCGGGTACCGGGCTGGCTGTTGTAGTACGCCAGCCAGGGGGCAGTGCGCAGCGGGTCGGCCATGTCTTGTTTGTTCAGCACCTTGAGCGTGGGGCGGCCTGCGGTGAGCTGGGCCAGCATGGGGTTGGCGCTAGAGCCCGGCAGGCGGGCGTCCAGCAGCTCGATCACCACATCAATCGCCTTGATGCGCTCGGTGATCGCCTGCTTGGTCAGGTGCATGTGACCGGGGAACCATTGGATGGCCATGCTTACGCCACTCCCAAACGTGCGGGCGACACATAGTTCTGCCGAAAGGCCTCAAAGGGCATTGTGTCAGCAGCTTCAATTTCTTTTTGCGCTTGCAGCGAGGCTTGGGCCATGGCCTCAAACCGCGCCTGCTGCTCAGGCGACCAAGGCAGGCCGAGCAAGGCTTGCTGCGTTTGCTGCGACTGCACGCGCACAAAGCGCACATAGGAGTTGTCATGCTCCGCAGCCATGGCCTCCAGCACGCGGGCCGAGGGCAGCAGGCTGGGTTGCTGTAGCGTTGCCTTCGCTGCGTTGAGTGCGGCGCTGTAGTCCGTGCTGCCATGCGCCACGTCCAGCGCTTGGGCCATGGGCGCAAAGGCTTGCAGCAACTCGCCCGCCCACTCGGTCAACAACACTTCGTGCCCAGCACGCCGCAAGGTCAAACCAGGCTCGCGACCACGCGCTGCGGTGCGCTGCTGGTTCTCCGCCATGTCGGCAATTTCTTGCGGGCTGTCGGGCGGGCTGTCGCTGTGCAGGCAGTGCAGCAAGAAGACATCGAGCAAGCGCAGGGTTGGCGCGCTGATGCCTATCGGCTCAAACGGGTTGAGGTCCAGCAAGCGCACCTCGACGTACTCCACCCCACGCTCACGCAGGGCGTGCAAGGGCCGCTCACCGGCATGAATCACGCGCTTGGGGCGGATGGTGCCGTAGAACTCGTTCTCGATCTGTAGCAGGCTGGTGGCCAGTTGTTTGTACTCGCCTTGCGCGTCCTGAATGCCAATGGCCTCGTAAGCCGGCCAGGGCCGTGTCAGCGCGTCTTGCAGCGAGGCGGCGTAGCCCTCCAAGCTGTTGTAGCTCACCGCCAGGGACGCTTGCGCGTCGCTTTGGTAGCCCAGCCGCCCCATGCGCAGCGAGGTGCCGTGCGGCATGTAGAGCGTGTTGCCTTTGAGCACCTGCAACTCATGCGGGCGCCCGGCCACAAACGTGGAGCACACCGCCGGCGAAGCGCCCAAAAGGTAGAGCAAAAGAAAGGCGTGGCGGCGAAAGTTGCGGATTAAACCGAAATACTGCTCGCTGCTCACACCGGGCAGCGACCAGTTGTAATGAATGCCCGAGATGGTCTGCATGCGCCGCCCATAGCGGTGGCCCAGGCCCATTCGGTACACCGTCTTGGCGCGCCCGATGTTGGAGCTGCCGTAATAGCCCAGCGGAATGGCGTCATCCCCCGGCAAGCCACAAGGCATGCTGGCCGCCCACAGCATCTCGTCGCCCGCATCACGCAAGGCGCGGTAGGTGAACTGGTGAACCTGCGTCAGCTCGTCCAAACAATCCTGCACGCCCGCGTGCACACCGGTGATGAGCTCGGGTTGGGACTCGCAAAAGTCGGTGGTGATGTTCGGGTGCGTCAGCGTCGAGCCCAGGGCCAGCGGATGCGGTGTCAGCGCCAGCGCCCCGTTGGGTTGCACGCGCAAGCTTTCTTTCTCAATGCCACGGCGGATGCCCAGCAGACGTGCTGGATCGTTCAATATTTTCATGAGGGCATTATCCGGGATGCTGCGGATGGCAGCGGTTGTGCTGCCAATGGGGCTACACGCCAAGTTCAGTGTCTGAAATGCCGCACCCCTGTCAACACCATCGCCACCCCACGCTCATCTGCAGCGGCGATCACCTCGGGGTCGCGCATGGAGCCTCCGGGTTGAATGACGCTGGTCGCACCGGCGTCCACCACCACGTCCAGGCCGTCGCGGAAGGGGAAAAAGGCGTCGCTGGCCACGGCCGTACCCGCCAGGCTCAGGCCCGCGTGCTGGGCTTTGATGCTGGCGATGCGGGCGGAGTCTAGGCGGCTCATTTGGCCTGCACCCACGCCCATGGTCATGCCGTCTTTGCAGAACACGATGGCGTTGCTCTTGACGTACTTGGCGACTTTCCAGGCAAACAGCAGGTCTTGCAGTTGCTGGGGCGTGGGTTGGATTTTGCTGACCACTTTCAAATCAGCCAGGGTGATCTCGTGGTTGTCGGCCGTCTGCATGAGCAAGCCCGAGCCGATGCGTTTGATGTCCACCGCGTTGCGGCCCTGATCCCAGGCTGATGTACCGCCTGCACGTGAAGCCCCTGCGGTAGCGGGCAAATCAATCTGGAGCAGGCGCACATTGGCCTTGGCCTTGAAGACGGCCAGCGCCTCGGGCGTGAAGGCGGGGGCCATCAGCACCTCCACAAACTGCTTCGAAATTTGCTGCGCCGCAGCCTCGTCCAGCGGAACGTTCAGGGCGATGATGCCGCCGAAAGCCGAGGTGGGGTCGGTCTGGAAGGCTTTGCCGTAGGCCGACAGGGCATCGGTGCCCACGGCCACGCCGCAGGGGTTGGCGTGTTTGACGATGACGCAGGCGGGCACGTCAAAGCTCTTGACGCATTCCCAGGCCGCATCGGCGTCGGCGATGTTGTTGTAGCTCAGTTCTTTGCCTTGCAACTGGGTGGCGGTGACCAGTGAGCCGGGGGCGGGATACAAATCACGGTAGAAGGCCGCCTGCTGGTGCGGGTTTTCTCCATAGCGCAGGTCTTGCAACTTGATGAAGCGGCCATTAGCTTGACCCGCAAAAAGTTGGGCTGGTGGCACGTAGCCTGGGCCGTCTTGGGTTTCGTCAAAGTCCAAGCGCGAAAGGTAATCGCTGATGGCACCGTCGTACTGGCTGATGCGATTGAACGCGGCCACGCTCAAGGCAAAGCGGGTTTTGTCGGTCAACTTGCCTGCGGCCTTGAGCTCGGCCAGCACGCCCGCGTACTGCGACGCGTCGGTCAGTACGCCCACGTCCTTCCAGTTCTTGGCGGCACTGCGCACCATGGCCGGGCCGCCGATGTCGATGTTCTCGATCGCGTCTTCCAGCGTGCAGCCGGGCTTGGCCACGGTGGCTTCAAAGGGGTAGAGGTTGACCACCAGCAGGTCGATGGTGTCAATGCCGTGGGTCTTGAGTGCGGCCATGTGCTCGGGCACGGCGCGGCGGGCCAGCAGGCCACCGTGCACTTTGGGGTGCAGGGTTTTGACGCGGCCATCCAGCATTTCGGGGAAGGCGGTGACTTCGGCCACTTCGGTCACGGGCAGGCCCTGTTCAGCCAGCAGCTTGGCGGTGCCGCCAGTCGAGATGAGCTTGATGCCCAGGGCGTGCAGGGCGCGAGCGAAATCAACGATGCCGGTTTTGTCGGAGACGGAGAGGAGTGCGTTCATAGTAATTTGTGTTCAAGCAATTTTTTGCGCAAGGTGTTGCGGTTCAAGCCCAGCCATTGCGCGGCGCGTGATTGGTTGTTGTCGGCCTCGTTCATCACCACTTCCAGCAGTGGCTTTTCGACCACGCGCACCAGCATGTCGTACATGCCGTCAGGCTCACTGCCGCGCAGGTCGGTGAAGTAGCTTTGCAAACTGGTGCGCACACTTTCTTCGATGTTCTTTTGGCTCATTCAGATAACTCCATGCATTCATTTTCCAACTCTTGATTTGTATCGGGTGTGGCGCTGGGCATGCGGTCCATGACAGAGCCCAGTTCATCAAAAAAATCGGCCACGGCACTGAGCTGGGCTTGGCTGTCTTCCAGCGCGTTCATGCGGGCACGGAACAGCTCGCCGCCGGGCAGTGTCTTCACATACCAGCCGATGTGTTTGCGCGCAGTGCGCACGCCAGTGAATTCACCGTACAAGGTGTAGTGGTCCACCAGATGATCCAGCAGCAAGCGCTTGACCTCGGCCACCAAGGGCGGGGCCAGGTGCGTGCCCGTGGTCAAGAAGTGCGCCATCTCGCGGAAGATCCAAGGCCGCCCTTGCGCGGCGCGGCCCACCATCACCGCATCGGCTTTTGTGTAGGCCAGCACGTCGCGCGCTTTCTCGGGGCTGGTGATGTCGCCATTGGCCACCACGGGGATGCGCAGGGCTGCTTTCACTGCGGCAATGGTGTCGTACTCGGCGTGGCCACCATAGCCCTGTTCGCGCGTGCGGCCATGCACGGTAATCATCTGCACGCCAGCGGCTTCGGCCGCGCGGGCCAGCACTACGGCGTTTTTTTCAGACTGGCACCAGCCGGTACGCATCTTGAGCGTTACGGGGACCTTGTGCGGCGCGCAAGCGGCCACCACGGCCACCACAATTTGAATGGCCAGCACCTCGTCTTGCATCAGCGCCGAGCCTGCCCACTTGTTGCACACCTTCTTGGCCGGGCAGCCCATGTTGATGTCGATGATTTGCGCGCCCCGGTCGATGTTGTAGGCCGCCGCCTCGGCCATCATGGGCGCATCCGTGCCCGCAATTTGCACGGCAATGGGGCCGACTTCACCCTCGTGGTTGGCGCGGCGCGAGGTCTTCAGGGTGTGCCACAAATCGCGGCGCGAGGTGACCATCTCACTCACCGCATAGCCCGCGCCCAAGGCCTTGCACAGTTGCCGGAACGGCCGATCCGTGACGCCCGCCATCGGGGCCACGAAAAGGGTGTTGGGCAGCGTGAAAGGGCCGATGTTCATAGGAAGGGTGTGATTCTAACTGCCCAAATTTTCAGCAATTGAAACCGGATGCCCATCATGAGGGGCAAAAGCTTTCTATACTGGACTGATCTATGCAAACTTGGCTCACGCATTTGCTCACCTTGCTGGCCCTACCCGAGTTCGGCTTGAGCACGCTGTTTGTCATTGCATTCGTCTCCGCCACGCTTGTGCCCCTGGGCTCCGAACCTGCACTGTTTGGTCTGCTCAAGCTCAACCCTGATCTATTCTGGCCCGCGATTCTGGTGGCCACGGCGGGCAATACCTTGGGCGGCGCGGTGAGCTGGTGGATGGGGCTGGCGTCCAAGCATCTGGTGGGGAAGTACCGCAGCTCCAGCACCCACACCAGGGCACTGGCCTGGCTCCAACGCATCGGGCCGCGCGCCTGCCTGCTGAGCTGGCTGCCCATCATTGGCGACCCGCTGTGTGCCGTGGCGGGCTGGCTCAAGCTGCCCTTCTGGCCGTGCTTGATCTACATGGCCATTGGCAAGCTGGCGCGCTACACCACCCTGACGGTAGCCTTGCTGTGGGTGTTCCCCGGGGGGCTTTAAATTTTGAACAACGCCGACTTCAAGAGCTGAACAAGAAGTTCATCACATCGCCATCTTTGACGACGTACTCCTTGCCCTCGCTGCGCATCTTGCCCGCATCCTTTGAGCCTTGCTCACCCTTGTAGGTGATGAAGTCATCAAAGGCGATGGTCTGGGCGCGGATGTAGCCCTTTTCAAAATCAGTGTGGATCACCCCCGCCGCTTGCGGCCCGGTGTCGCCCACATGAATCGTCCAGGCGCGCACCTCTTTCACGCCTGCCGTGAAATAGGTTTGCAGGCCCAGCAATTTGAACGCCGCACGAATCAGGCGGTTCAACCCCGGCTCGGTCTGGCCCAGTTCTTCCAAAAACATCTGGCGATCTTCATCGCTCATCTCGGCCATCTCGGCCTCCATCTGGGCGCTGATGGCGACCACAGGGGCATTTTGTTTCGCCGCAAATTCGGTCAGACGATCGAGCAGTGGATTGTTGTTAAACCCGTCTTCGCTCACGTTGGCCACAAACATGGCGGGCTTGGCCGTGATCAGGAAAAACTGTTGCAACAAAGGCAACTCTTCCTTGCTGAAATCAAGCGTGCGCACCGGCTTGGCTTCGTTGAGAGCAGTCTGGCACTTTTCCAAAATCGCCACCAACTTGATCGACTCTTTATCGCCGGAACGTGCAGTTTTGGTAACCCGGTGCAGGGCTTTTTCCACCGCACTCAGATCGGCCAGACACAGCTCAGTCTGGATCACTTCGATGTCCGAGATCGGGTCCACCTTGCCCGCGACGTGAATCACGTTGTCGTCTTCAAAACAGCGCACCACGTTCACGATGGCGTCAGTCTCGCGGATGTGGGCCAAAAACTTGTTGCCCAGGCCCTCGCCCGTGCTAGCGCCCGCCACCAGACCAGCAATGTCCACAAACTCCACAATCGCTGGCACGATGCGCTCGGGCGTGATGATGGCGGCCAACTGCTGCAAGCGCGGATCGGGCACCTCCACCATGCCCACGTTGGGCTCAATGGTGCAAAAGGGGTAGTTCTCCGCCGCAATACCGGCTTTGGTCAGGGCGTTGAAAAGGGTAGATTTACCGACGTTGGGCAGGCCGACGATGCCGCACTTCAAACTCATGGGGATTCCTTCAGGGGGGAGGCGGCGATTGTAGTCTGCGCCTCTTTTGTCATGCTCAAACTCAAAGGGCTGGTGGATTAACTCGCCCTGTCATGCGACCGGCAACAAAATGATGGATGTTCTCAAACGCCAGGCCGTAATAACGTTCGTAGTTATCTTGTTCCACAAAACCCAGATGCGGCGTGCACAGCGCGTTGGGCAGTTGCAGCAGCGGGTGCGCCGCGCCCAGCACCGGCTCGTCTTCATACACATCTACTGCGGCAAAGCCGGGGTGGCCCTGTTGCAAGGCCTTCACCAAAGCTCCGGGTTCAATCAACTCGGCCCGGCTGGTGTTGACCAACAGCGCGCTGGGTTTCATCAACGCCAAGTCGGCGGCGCTTACCATGCCTGCGGTGTCGGCGTTCAAACGCACGTGCAGGCTGATGACATCACTTTCGGCAAAGAAAGCAGCCTTCGAGGGCGCTACCTCCACCCCGTCGGCCTGCGCTTGCGCCATGGAGCCCGCGCGGCTCCAGGCCCACACCTTCATGCCAAAGGCTTGGCCATAGTTAGCCACTTGCTTGCCGATGCGGCCATAACTCCACACCCCCAGGCGCTGGCCTTGCAACTGCTGCCCGACCGAGCCCTGCCACAAGCCACTGTGTAGGCGGTTGACCTCCGCCACCAGGTTACGGCGGCTGGCCAACAGCAGTGCCCAGGTCAACTCCGCAGTAGCCGCGCCCGTGCCACTGCCCTCCAGCACCGCAATACCTCTTTGCGTGCAAGCTGCCAAGTCCACATGCCCAGCCAACTTGCCGGTTTGGCTGATGACTTTCAAATTCGGCAAGCGGTCTAACAACTCGGCGGTGATGCGCGTGCGCTCGCGCGTCAAAACAATGGCCTGCGCATTGGCAAAGCGTGCAGCCAAGGCTGACACGTCTTTCACGTTGTCGTTGTAAATCGTGACCTCGTGATCGGCCAATGCTTTGAAGCACGTGAGGTGGCGAACACAGTCTTGGTAGTCGTCGGGGATTGTGATTTTCATGGTGGTTTACCTTGTGTTGAATCAAGCCCGCACCCAACCATGTTTCAACATGGCCTTGGCGGTGATTTGTGTGAGGAAGATGGTGCACAGAATGCGCGTTAAGTGAAAGGCGGTGACGATGGGCGCGCCTAGGCCGAAGGTTTTGGAGATCAAGCCCATCTCGGTCATGCCGCCGGGGGCCAGGGACAAGAAGGCGGTCATCACGGGCAAGTGCGCGCCCATAGCAATCAGCATGGCCACGGCGATGCACACCCCCAAAATAACCAGCGTGATACCCGCCACGGCCAGCAAGGTGCGCGGGGCGCGGGTGAAGAATTCACGCGTCATGTTTTGTCCCAGGCCCCAGCCAATCACCGCTTGGGCCACGATCATGCCCAGCTCGGGCAAGCGTGCGCTGCCCTGCTGGAATGCGAATACAGCGCCCACCACCAGTGCCCCCAGCACCCAGGCATTGGGCAAATGCAGGCACGAGAAGATCCAGCCCACCAGACCGGCGAACAGCAGCAAACCTGCCACCCATTGCAAGACCAAAACTGTTGCCCCTCCGGCTGAGGGCGCAGGGCTCAGTCCGGTGGCCCATACGATGAAGGAGGCCGTAAACGTCACCATCATGATGCGCACCGCGTGCGCTGAGGCGACCACCGCCGCGTCGGCCCCGGCGCGTTGCGCTTGCGCTGACATTTCAGCCGAAGCCCCGAGCGCCACCGCGTAGATGGCGGTGGGGCCATCCACCTTCGCCAAGCGCTGCAACCAGCGTGCAGACAAGGCCGACATCACCAGCCCGGTGAGCGCACCCAGCAGCAACCAGCCTGCCATGTCGGTGATCTGCCCTAGCACGGCGGGCGTGAAGTAGAGACCGATAGCCGTGCCGATATAGATTTGGGCAGCCTTGCGCGCCCGCACCGGTTGACGATGCGCCTGGCCTGCCAGACTGATGCAGGCCACACCCAACATCGAGCCCAAGAGCCACGGCAAGGGCATGTGAATGGCGGCTGCAACACTGCCGCCTAAAGCGGCGCAGGCGATGGTGAGCAGCAAACGTACAGGTGACCGCCAAGCCACGCCCACACGGTCTGTTGAACGCTGCGAACCCATGCTTGTCTGCCCTTGCGCTTTGACTCAAGAGCCCAGGTAAGTACCACCGTTGACGTGCATCACCTGCCCCGTGACAAAGCGCGCCTTGTCACTGGCCAGCCAAGTCACCATGGCGGCCACTTCGTCCGCGCTGCCGCGCCGCTCCAGCAGGGGCTGGTGCTTGGCGTGGTGCTGCGGTGTTGCCGTGGCAGTACCCACATTGCGCGCGGTGGAGATCATGCCGGGTGACACGCAATTCACGGTGATGGCCGGGGCCAGCTCATGCGCCAGGGCACGGGTCAAACCGACCAGCCCGAGCTTGGCAGTGACCACATGCACACGCTGTGCTGCGCCAGTGTGGGCGGTGAGGCCACCGATGTTGATGACCGCACCGGCCGGGGATTGTTGCAAGAGCGGCGCGCAGGCTTGGGTGCAAAAGAAAGCCCCGTCCAGCACCACGGCCAAGGTGTTGCGCCAGTCTTGCGGGGTGATGTCGGCCAGAGGTGCTTCGTGCCGAACAGCGGCGTTGTTGACGAGCACGTCCAGCCGTCCCCAGTGTTGCTGAATTTGGTCGGCCATGGCTTGCACAGCGGGCTGGTCGGTCACGTCGGCCACGCACAGCATTGCTTGAGTGCCGAGGGCCAGCAGTTCATTGACCACGGCTTGGCCTTCAGCGACTGAGCTGCGTACATTCACGGCGACAGCAAAGCCTTCGCGGGCCAGGGCCAGTGCAATAGCGCGGCCAATGTTGCGGCCTGCACCGGTGACTAGGGCGACTTTGTGGGGGCTTTTTGATGCATTCATGTTGGGGCTACTTAGTGATTGATCCGAAATTCTTGACACTAGGGTTTTGTACGCCCCGGCACTTGAGGTAAGTAGCTACGCGGCTGTCCCCCGCCCTTCGGCCTCCTCCTTGATGCCGCTGCGCCACTCACCTCAAGCGCCTGGGCAGCGAACAGGGTGGGTATGCCAGCGGTTGAATACCCGCCACGTTGGCAGGAGCGGCTCGGTGGGGCGCTCAGCGTAGCGGCATCAAGGAGGAGTCGTCGGCCATAGGCCGACACGGGGGACAGCCGCGTAGCTGAGTGCGCCGCCGGGCCGCTCCCGTACAAACTTTCGCTCGTCAAGTTGGGTACGCGCTGAAGACGGAACAGTGTCACGGTGAACAAGAGACCACGAGTCATCACAAAGGGAGGCGTGAATCAACCCAGAGCCAGAGCCGACAAATCCACCGTGTCAGCACTGAACACCGCACCCAATTGCTGTAGCAGCATTTGTGCCTGCGCGTCACTCACCTGACCATAACGGCAATTGGCGAGAAACTTCTGCTGCAAATCGGCATCGCTCATGGGGTGATCCACACCGCCTTTGAAGTAACCCTGGTTGTGTTCATGCACCTCACCGTTGTGCAGCGTGATGCGCAAGTGCCCGGTGAACTGCTTGGGATACGGGTTCGCAGGATCAACGATGTAAGACACCTTGGCCGCCAGCGCGCGCAGGTCGGCTCGCTGCACCACTCCTTCAGCGTACTCGCCCAAACCGGCGTCATCAAAGGTCAAGCCTGCGGCAATCGCGTAGGGAATGCTGAACTTGGCGGCGTAGCCATTGGGCGGCGCTTGTTTGAGCGCCAGCGGCTCCCACAACCGGTGCACGATGCCCTCGGCCGTGTTGCACTCGATGCTCTTGATTTGGTCTAGCGGGATGCCCTTGGCGCGGAACGCACGCGCGCAGTCGATGAAGGGGTGCGCCATGGTGCCGCACGCGTAGGGCTTGAAGGCAATGCTGGTCCAGACCCAGGTCTGACCAAAGCCGCTGAGCATGGCTTCAAAATCACCGTCGCTGGTATTGGCAAAGCCGTGGAACACGCCGTGCT
>CANCDA010000067.1 GCA_947374705.1 Comamonadaceae bacterium
GCACTGACTGAGACCAATGCGGCTCAGTCCACCGGCGGCACGCTGGTGGCCACCGATCCCGATAGCTCCAATCTTTTCACGGTGCAGACCAATGTGGCGGGCGACAACGGCTACGGCAAGTTCAGCATCGACACGGCTGGCGTGTGGACCTATACGGCCAACACCGCGCACAACGAGTTCGTGGGCGGCATCACCTACACCGACAGCATCACGGTGACCACGGCCGACCTCACTTCGCAAGTTATCACCGTCAGCATGCTGGGCACCAATGACGCCGCCGTGATCACCGGCACCAGTACCGCCAGCCTGACTGAAACCAATGCAGTGCAAAGCACTGGCGGCAGTCTGAGCGCCAGTGATGTGGACAGCTCGGCCGCCTTCGTGGTGCAGACCGGCGTGGCGGGCAACCATGGCTACGGCACGTTCAGCATCACAGCAGGTGGCGCCTGGACTTACACCATGGGCAGTGCCCACAATGAGTTTGCTGCTGGCACTGACTACACCGACAGCATCACGGTGGCGACTGCCGACGGTACACCGCAGGTCATTACGGTCACTATGCATGGCATCAACGATGCCGCCGTGATTGCCGGTGTTGACATCCAGAATCTGACAGAGACAGACGCCATTCTGTCCACCGGCGGCACGCTGACCATCAGCGACCCGGACAGCGCCAACACCTTTGTGGCGCAAACCAATGTGGCGGGAAGCAGTGCCTACGGCCACTTTTCGATTGGCACGAACGGGGTGTGGACTTACACAACCGACACGGCGCACAACGAGTTTGTGGGGGGAACAACTTACACCGACACACTGCTCGTGTCGTCAGCCGACGGCACAACGCACCTGCTGACCGTCAACATTCTGGGCACCAATGAAACGGTGGTGGTGACCCCGCTCTTCACCAACGCCGACAACACCGTCAACTTCAACACCGTCCTCAGCGCCAGCTACACCGCTGGCACGCAGTACGACGCACTGGACGGCAACGATGTGGTAACGCTTGCGAACACACTGGCTACGGCGGCTACGGCGGGTTATGACAGTACACATGCCTTCCACGGCGGGGCGGGCAATGACACGATCACCGGCGGGAACCTGAACGACACGATTTATGGCGATGCGGGCAACGATACGCTGAACGGTGGTGGTGGGAACGACACCTTGATCGGTGGCACGGGTAACGATGCCCTGAATGGGGGTAGCGGTAACGACACTTACAGGTTTGGTGCGAACGATGGCAACGACACCATTGTGGACACGAGTGGCACGGACGCGATTGTGATGACGGATGCCATCAGCTCACTGAACGTGGCGCACACGGGCAACAATTTGGTGATTGAGGTGGGCACGCAAATCACGGTGGAGGGGCATTTCACCGGGGGCGGGGTGGAGTCTTTAACCTTTGCAGCGGGCAGCACGGCTTACGGGTATGGCCTGGGCACGGGGGCTTACAACCTGGACACGAATCTGACGGGCGGCAACGGTAATGACGTGATTACCAGCACGGGTTCTGGCCAAACGCTGAATGGCAATGATGGCAACGACCTGATGTTTGGCAACGGCGGGGGCGACACGCTCAACGGCGGTAGCGGCAATGATTTGCTGGTGGGTGGAACCGGTAACGACGAGCTCAACGGCGGTAGCGGCAATGACACGCTGGTGGGTGGTACAGGCAACGACGAGATGTCTGGCGGCAGCGGCAACGACACGTTTGTCTATACGCTGGGCGATGGCGCGGATTCGATCAGCGGGGGCAGTGGGACTGACGGGCTCATCATTGGCGGCACGGTCGGCAACGATACGTTGAACGTGGAGGTGTCGGGTGGGGCTATCACGCAATTGGCGGGGGGCTCGGTCAACAGCGTTGAGAATGTTTCGCTGGACCTTTTGGGCGGTAACGACACTTTGAGTTTTGCAGGCACTAGCCAGGCCGTCACCGTGAACCTGGCCACGGGCACGGCCACGGGGTTCAGCGCGATTGCGGGGGTGGAGAACGTGACCGGCGGCTCGGGTAACGACACCCTCACGGGTGACGGCAATGCCAATGTGCTCAACGGCAATGGGGGCAATGACACCTTGATTGGGGGTGCTGGCAACGACACGCTGATTGGCGGTACAGGCAACGATACTTTGATCGGCGGCCTAGGTGCTGACACCCTGAACCTGGGCGTGGCAAGCGGATCGGATACCGTGGTGTTTGGGAATATGGCCACCGTGGCCAGCGGCATGGATACGGTCAATAACTTCAATACGGGCACGCTCGGCTCGGGCGGCGACGTGCTGAACATTCACGACTTGCTGGTGGACATGAACCCTGCCCTGGGTGGGGTCAGCCTGACGAGTTTGGTGGCCAATGGCTACGTCAACTTCTCGGGCTCGGGTGGTAATGCCAACACGGTGGTGTCGTTTGACACCAACGGCAACGCCGCAGGGGGTACGGTGGGCGATATGGCAACGCTGATGGGTGTGGCGTTTACCAGCGAGACCATCACGCGCATTTTGTTGAGCGACAACGTGGTGACCTGAGCGACGTCTAATTCACACCCACCAAGAACGCCGACGGTGGCAAGATGGGGATGCCGCGCCAGGGGTGAAGCGTCATGAGGTCTGCATCGCTGGAGATGATCATTTCAGCGTTGGCGGTTTCTGCCAGTTCCAAAAACTGATTGTCTTTGGGGTCTCGGCAATCGGTGACCTCAAGGGTCACCTCAAAACGGCGAGACCGCTCGATAAACGCCTGCACAAACTGCTGCCTGCTGGCGCGGGGGCGGTACTGGTCAAACTTGTCCGACATCAGCACCCGTTGCAGCTCAGCCAGTGTGGATGCCGATGCACACACGTCAAACAAAAGCCACGCTTTTTCCAGTGCCAAGGCGGGAATGGATTGCGGGCGAATGGCGGCGCTGATGAGCACGCCCGTGTCCACCACGATGCGCCTATCGAAGCTCATGCACGAGCTGGGTCACGTCCGCATCGGTCAGCGCGGCAGCGGCTTGCGTCATGCTTGGCGACAGCACCTCAGCACGGTAGTGCGCATACCAGCGCGCCGCCTCTTGCCTGCGCTGCGTCACGTCAGATAGCGCCTGCATGTCATGCCCAGAGACCACATAAGCGACGGTGCGCCCACGTCGGGTGACGGCAATCGGCTCGCGCTGGGAGCGGTCAATCAGCTCACCAAACCGGCTTTGCGCCTCCACAGAAGTGACAGATAACATATGAATCCTTTGAAATGGCTATTCCACGTGTTTCATTGTATTCAAGATGGGGCACTGATGGCAAGGTGTGATTCGGGGCGCAAGGCCTAGAGCCGCTTTGGGCGCTGATGCAGCCCGGTAAAATACGCCCCTTGTTTTCCCGATTTTTCTCATCTTCAGGACTCTCTCCCATGTCTATCTTTTCCGCTGTCGAAATGGCCCCGCGTGACCCGATTTTGGGTTTGATTGAGCAATTCAATGCCGACACCAATCCCAACAAGGTCAACCTGGGCGTGGGCGTTTATTTTGATGACAACGGCAAGCTGCCGCTGCTGCAGTGTGTGCAGGCCGCCGAAAAAGCCATGATGGACAAGCCCACGGCACGCGGTTACCTGCCGATTGACGGCATTGCCGCCTATGACGCCGCCGTCAAGGCCCTGGTGTTCGGCGCGGACTCCGAGCCCGTTAAATCAGCCCGAGTGGCCACGGTGCAGGGCATTGGCGGCACGGGTGGCTTGAAGATTGGGGCCGACTTCTTGAAGAAACTCAACCCCAGTGCCAAAATCTTGATCTCTGACCCGAGCTGGGAGAACCACCGCGCGCTGTTCACCAGCGCGGGCTTCACGGTGGAGAGCTACCGCTACTACGACGCCGCCAAGCGCGGTATTGACTTTGACGGCATGCTGGCCGACATCAGCGCCGCGCCCGCGGGCACCATCATCCTGCTGCACGCCTGCTGCCACAACCCCACGGGCTACGACATCACCGCCGCGCAGTGGGACCAGGTGATTGCGGCCATCAAGGCCAAGGCCCTCGTGCCTTTCCTCGACATGGCTTACCAGGGTTTTGGCAACGGCATTCTGGAAGACGGCGCGGTGATCGGCAAGTTTGTCGCCTCGGGCTTGGATTTCTTTGTCTCCACCTCGTTCTCCAAGAGCTTCAGCCTGTACGGCGAGCGCGTGGGGGCCTTGAGCGTGCTGTGCCCGAACAAGGACGAAGCCGACCGAGTCTTAAGCCAGCTCAAGATCGTGATCCGCACCAACTACTCCAACCCGCCTATTCACGGCGGTGCGGTGGTGGCTGCGGTGCTGGCCAACCCCGAGTGGCGCGCCCTGTGGGAGCGCGAGTTGGGCGAGATGCGCGTGCGCATCAAGGCCATGCGCCAAAGCCTGGTGGATGGCCTCAAAGCCGCGGGTGTGAAGCAAGACATGAGCTTCATCACCAGCCAGATCGGCATGTTCAGCTACTCAGGCTTGGCCAAAGACCAGATGGTGCGTTTGCGCAATGAGTTCGCCGTTTATGGCACTGACACAGGCCGCATGTGTGTGGCTGCACTGAACAGCCACAACATTGGCTATGTGTGCCAAGCGATTGCAAAAGTCATGTAAATGGCTATTGACTCGCGCTTATTTCTTCGCGGTCATTTTCTCGCCATTATTTCCTCGCCGTAGAGGCCTTTTTGTCCACCCAGGCTTCGCGGTCTGAGTCCCAAGTGTGCGTGCGCGTGAACGCTGCGTACTCGGCCTTGGCTTGCTCGCGCGTCAGTGTGCTCTTGGGTTCGCCTTTCATCGACACCCAGCGATCATGATCTTCGTCGTAGCGGTTGTTTTTGAAGAACTCGTCGCGTTCAGCGCGCACCTGTGCGCGGGTTTTCATGCTGGCGGGGGCTTCAAAGCCCGGTTTGAGCACCCATGTTTCATGGTCTGAGTCGTATTTATGCGTGCGCATGAACTCGTTGCGCTCCATGACAACTTGGGCTCGAGTCAGCGGTGTAGTCGCCATATTGCCTGCACTTTGGGCACTGGCCACAGGGGCCGCGCAGCCCAGAACCAAGCCAAGCAGAAGTGGGGTTTTGAAGCTTTTCATGATCAACCTACCTTTCAAAGTTCGACAGTTGCGCCATAGCTCACATCGCCCTGTATCCGGCAAATGGGGCATGACTGCACAACAATAGTTCGCAAAATCTTGTCTTTCAAGGCCAATTAGGGCCTTTACTTACTTTGTTTTTGGTCGATAACTGATATATTGTGCAGTGCAGCAATTTAACTAAGGTGAATTCATCATGTGGTATCAACTTTATGAATCCCAACGCTCTTTGATGGAGCCGTTTGTCAGCCTGGCGCAGACCGCGTCCAAGGTTTTCAACAACCCCCAATCCCCTATCAGCCAGATGCCGTTCGCCCAGCGCATGTCAGCGGGCTACGCGCTTTTGCACCGCCTGGGCAAGGACTACGAGAAGCCCGAGTTCGGCATCCGCACTGTGGATGTAGAAGGCGTTGAAGTGGCCGTGCACGAGCGGGTGGAGATTGACAAACCGTTTTGCCAGCTGCGCCGCTTCAAGCGCTACTCGGACGACACGGCTACGCTGGAAAAGCTCAAGGCACAACCCGCCGTGTTGATCGTGGCCCCGCTGTCTGGCCACTACGCCACGCTCTTGCGTGACACGGTCAAAACCATGCTCAAAGACCACAAGGTCTTTATCACCGACTGGAAAAATGCCCGTATGGTGCCATTGAGCGACGGCCAGTTTCACCTGGACGACTACGTCAACTACGTGCAAGAGTTCATCCGCCATGTCCAAAAAGAAGATAAAAACTGCCACGTTATGAGCGTGTGCCAGCCCACCGTTCCGGTGTTGGCAGCGGTATCTCTGATGGCCAGCCGGGGCGAGACCACGCCTTTGAGCATGACCATGATGGGCGGTCCGATTGACGCGCGCAAGTCACCCACGGCGGTGAATAACCTGGCCATGAGCAAACCCCACGAGTGGTTTGAAAACAATGTGATCTTCCGCGTGCCCAACAACTTCCCCGGTGCGGGCCGCCGTGTGTACCCTGGCTTTTTGCAGCACTCGGGCTTTGTTGCCATGAACCCGAGCAGCCATGCCAAGAGCCACTACGATTTCTTTGAAGACCTGCTCAAGGGCGACGACGCCAGCACCGAAGCGCACCGCAAGTTTTACGACGAGTACAACGCCGTTCTGGACATGGACGCCGACTATTACTTGGAAACCATCAAGGTAGTGTTCCAAGACTTCAGCCTGCTCAAGGGCACGTGGGAGGTCAAAGGCGTGGACGGCGCGCTAGAGCTGGTCAAACCGCAAGACATCAAGACCACGGCGCTGTTCTCCGTCGAAGGTGAGTTGGACGACATCTCCGGCTCGGGCCAGACCGAGGCTGTGCATGCCATTTGCAGCGGCGTGCCATCACGCTTGCAAAAGCACTATGAAGCCAAAGGTGCAGGGCACTACGGTATTTTTGCAGGTAAACGCTGGCGCGAGCTGGTGTACCCGGAGGTGAAGTCTTTCATCTTGGCGCATCAGCCCAAAGCTGCACCGACACCCGCTCCCGTTGTGGCAGCAGCCGTTTCTGCGCCCGTAGTTGCTCCCGTAGTTGCACGCGTGCCTCCCCGTGTTGCCCCGCGTGTGGTTGAAGCACCGATCACGACATGGGTTACTGAGCCCAAAGTAGTGCCTGTCGTGGCGAAAAAGACCGTTAAAGCAGTCGCCAAAACCGCAGCTAAAAAACCGACTGCCACCAAGAAGTAGCGAAATGCCGCTCACACTGGCTGAGCGGATTCTTGCCGCCCTGCCCCAAACCCAGTGCACCCGCTGTGGCTACCCGGACTGCGCAGGCTACGCGCAGGCGGTGGCCACCGGCGCAGCGCCCATCAACCAGTGCCCACCTGGCGGTGCGCAAGGCATCCAGCGGCTGTCCCAGATCACGGGGCAGCCCATCACCCCGCTTAACCCGGAATTTGGCGTAGAAGGCCCACGCAGCGTCGCCGTGATTGATGAGAACTGGTGCATAGGCTGCACCCTGTGTCTGCCGGCCTGCCCCACCGACGCGATTGTGGGCAGCAACAAGATGATGCACACCGTGATCGAGTCCTATTGCACCGGCTGTGCGCTGTGCCTGCCGGTGTGCCCGGTGGATTGCATCACCTTAGACAACGTGACTGACGCTGCCACAGCCTGGCAAGCCTGGACACAAGCTCAGGCCGACACGGCCAAGGACCGCTATCAATTTCACAGCCTGTCGCACGACAAGACAAAGCGATTAAGGCCCGATCAGTCTGAAGACAAAACGGCGAAATCGGTCACCTCGAAACTCAGCGTCATTCAAGCCGCGCTGGCCCGCTCAAGACAGCAACGTTTGGGCTAAATGGGATCAGTGGGAGCAGTTCAAGAAACTGCCAAATAGCGGTCATTCACCCCGCAAATTACGCTTAGCCGTTCGACGCCACGTCGTTCACCATGGGCGCAGCAATCACCACCAAGCTGATCGCGGTGTAGGCCATCATCAGAGCGGTCAAAGGCAGCGTGGCCAGCGCGGTGCGGCAGGTGGACAGGCCCCAACTCAATGCGATGCGGTGCGCTTGCCAAATGGACATCACATGGCCCACCACGATGGCCGTGACGGCGACCAGCCAGGTGAGCTTGGCGTCCACCACGCTGATGTCGGGGTAGAACTTGGCAGTGCCCAGCACATCCCATTGCCGCCCGAGTGGGTCAGACAAAAGCGCGATGATGGTTTGGCCCTGAATCAGCAGGTTGGAAAAGTTGTGGGCAATGAGGTAGGCGGCAGCGATGGGGATGAGGGTGGGGGTCATCTGATGGGCGATTTTTGTTCCGCTGACTGCGCGTGATGTCGTGCCTGCGCTGATCTGGCAGGTGAGCAGATAGGCGACTAAAAAAGTCAGCCAAACCGAGAGCAAACCCAGCGTGCCTGCGACATAGCCGTTGACATCCAGCCACTGCGGGATCAACGCTTTCAATGCCCCCTCAAACACGAGCCAGGCGGAGCCACCATGCAGGCCGTCAAAGAGGACAGTGGCGAGCATGGCGAGGATGACCGCGATGTTCCCTGATGTGGGTGCTGCTTTAGACGCCACGGAGCAGGGTCTGAAGGTGCGCGCGAGTCTGGAGAAGTACACAGCGAAGAGATCAGCATGGGCTTGCCAGACTTCGCGCCCAAAGCAGACCATGCCCGCCCAATTGATGAGCGTCCAGCCGACAAGCACGCAGCCGAGCTTGAAGGGTGAAGTGGCCAAGGGGTAGATCACCTCCAGCGCGCACCAGATGAGCAAGAGCACGGCGGCAGGCCATAGGCCTAGGCGGGTGGGCCAGGGCCAGCCCAGGGCAAGTCCCCGTTGAATGCCGAGTTTTGGGGCGCAGGTGTTGAGTAGTTCGAAGCTGCTGCGCCATGGGTCTAGCACTGGCCAGATGTTGCCTAAGGCGATGACCACGAAGGACAGGCCGATCCAGCCGATGATCCAGACCATGGTGGGGGCCAGATTCATCAGGGGGTCGCTGGTGCCATACAGGGCTGCGATGAGGGTGAGTGCAAACAACAGGAGGGAGAGGCCCTTGGGCAGCCAGAGCAATGGATGCAAGGGTGCAGGCTTCGACAAGCTCAGCCCGAACGGGGTGGTAGTCGCCTGCGGCACAGCACCACCCGCAGGCCGCCGCACAAACACCAGCGCCACCACAAAGGTCAGCAACACCATGGTGCAAGCGCCCACGATCACGTAGGCCAGGGGAACGGGCAAGTCGTAGCGTTCTTCAAAACCGTGGGCTTGCGCGCTGAACGCCGCCAACAAGAAGAACAGCAAGCGCAGTACGGACTTCAACGCGGCAACACTTCCAGAAGGGCCACAGGCGGGGCGTGATGGCCCGCAGTCGCCGTGCCCTTGTCGTGCTCGCCATGCCACTCCAGACGAAAGCGCCCGGTGGCAAAAGCTTCAAAAGCCAAGACCTTCGTCTCACCCGCCTGCACTTGCGCGCTAAGGCGGTACGCATGCAGATGCAGCGCCCCCGCCGTATTGCTGCTGATGCGCCAGCGCAGCTTGTCGCCTTTGCGGACTTTGATCAAGCGTTGCGCTTTAGGCAACGCACCATCGACGATGGCTAGAGTGAGCGTGGATTCAGTTTTGTCTTGCGTCTGGGCCTGCGTAAAAGAGGACGCACCCATCAGAAGCAAGCCCACGCACCCGAGCAGCGTCGCTTTAACCCAACCCGGATGCATCGCTTGAACGCAGAGGATTACTTGACCGCCGCCTTCCAGTCCGCAATGTTGCGGGCCGGGCCAGTGAGTTCCAAGATGTGCATGCCGGTGTTGGCCCGGTCCACGATGTAAATGTAGCCGCGCTCGTCCACCTCGACATTGTTGGTCTGAATCGCGCGCTTCTCAGACGCGGCGGTGAAGGGCAGCTTGCCGCGCTGGGTGGCGGGAGTTTCCAGCACCACGGTGTCTTTGGTCATGCCGGGGATGTAGTAGGCCACCTCTTTGGGGCTGAGCGGGTCGCGCACGTCCAGCGCACGCACACCAGCGTTGAAGTGCGAGAAGAACATGATCTTTTTATGAAAAACCGGTGCCGTGCTCTCGTTGGAGGAATGGGTGCCAAAGCGGCCGCCGCGTGTGCAGAAGTTGCCGCTCTTCTCAGGCACGGTCCAGTTGGACACACCAAAGGGTTTGGACTCGGTGGTGACGTCAATGAACCAGACCATCTGGCGGCCTTCAAGGCATTCTTTTTGAATCGCCTCGTCGGTCACCACAATGAAGTCACGCTTCTTGCCGAGCAGGTTTTTTTCAAACTCGGGCACATCCACACCGAACAAAGGGAACACGGTGTGCGCGCCGTGCATGGGTGGCAAGTCGATGCGCGAGACCTGCGGGTACAGCAGATTCTCAGGTGTCGGGTCTTTGGCACCGTTGAGCAATTTTTCGCGGTCCACGATTTGCAGTGCACCTTCAAGGTTAGTGCCGTAGCCAAAGTACACGCGGTTGCCTTTGGGGCCGCTGGAAATGGCGCCGTGCAGTTGCATCGGCACTGCGCCGCCTGCGCCGGGCTGCTGGCCGACCAGGCCAAAGTCACGAATGAAAACCGGCTTGGCGGGGTCTGACAAATCGTAAATCTGAGTCATGCGGGTGGTGCGCCACTGCGGATTACCCGAAACCAGGTAGGCAATACCGGTGTCGCATTCCCAAAAGTTTTTATGTGTGCCTTTCAGACCTTTGCCTATGGTGGTGATCAGGGTCGGCTTGGCGGGCTCGGACACGTCCCACACCTCGTGAGACTGGTTGCCAAACACGCGCAGCATGTAGAACTTGCCCTTGTCGGCCTTGGGCAGATCAGCGCCGCTGCACACACGCACCATTTGCGCGCCGCCCTGCTCGGCCTTGCCTTCTTCACCGGGGATATGGGCCAAGGTTTTGGGCTGCTTGGGGTTGGTCACGTCGATGATGGACGTGCCGTTGTGTTCCATCTGGCCCGTCAGCGGGTTGAGCTTGTTGTCGCCATGGTGGCCGATATAGGCGATCCAACGGTCGCCCTGCTTTTGAATGGTGGGCTGGTAGGCAGTGCGGGCCTGCAAGTCGTGGAAACCCACGAGCTTCATGTTGCGCGACTCGGGCTTGGAGGTTTCTTGCGCTGCGACAGTTACCGCGAAGGCGGCCACAGACAAAAGAGAGAGTTGAAGAGATAGTCGTTTCAGGTCAAAGCGAATCATGACGTTGCCCCAGAGAGATGCCGGTTAAGAAAAATGTCTCGGTGCATTGTCCATTCACCGGTGGCGTTCTCTACCTAGGGTTTTCCAGCGCGTCAGGGCCTGTTCACCCTTTCAGTCTTGTCCTGTCTTCACAGGCTTGTGAAGATAACGATCAGCCCACGCAAACAGAATCATCCCCGCGATCATCGCCACGACAAAGACGGCGGCTTTGCCATGACCAGACGCCATGGAGACCAGACCAGGGCCAGGGCAAAAACCCGCCAAACCCCAACCTGCACCAAACAGCAGCGCGCCGATGAGCAAACGCTTGTCGATCTGATTCGTCGTGGGCAATTTCAATGCAGTGCCCAAGAAAGTGATGGTGCGCTTCTTGGCAATCGCAAATGCAAAAAAACCGACAGCAATCGCACCACCCATGACAAAGGCCAGCGAAGGATCCCACTGACCCAACAAGTCCAAAAATCCCAAAACTTTGCCAGGGTCGGCCATGCCCGACAGCAGCAGCCCCAAGCCGAAAAGTAAGCCCACGACGAATTCAAAAATGCGTGACATCGTGCGCCGCCTTACATCACGTGCCGCAGCACATAGACCATCAAGAAGCCCGCACCCATGAAGGTCAACGTGGCCACCAAAGACCGGGGCGACAAGCGAGATAAACCGCAAACCCCGTGGCCACTGGTACAGCCCGAACCGTAGCGCGTGCCCAAGCCGACCAGCAGGCCCGCCGCGACGAGCACACCCCAGCTGGCATCAATGCGAGGCGGCTGCAAAAATCCGGGCGGGGCCAGCCACGCAAACACCAAAGGCGCAGCGGCCATGCCCAACAGAAAAGTAAAGCGCCAACTCATATCACCGGACTTAGGTGGCAGCAAGCCACCCACTATCCCGCTGATGCCCAGGATGCGTCCGTTCAACAAGATAAACAGCGCCGAGGCCAGGCCGATCAAGACGCCGCCTGCCAGCGAAGCCCAGGGGGTAAAGTGAATCCAGTCAATCGTCATAATTTCCCTCGTCGGCCGTACTAACTCAAATCCCCCGCCAGCGAAGCCAGCGCATCCGCAGCAATCTCCACATGGGCCGGGTAGTTGGTGTGGTCGCAGCCCAGCTTGACTGCCGCGCCCGCCTTCACGGCTGCGCACATGGCCGGGGTCAACTCAAAGCGCACGAAGTGAACGGCGGAGGTTTTCACCTCGTTCTCGCGGTCCATGTCTTCGTCGGCAATGGCATAGACGCGGGCATAGCCTTCTGCCTCAACAAACAAGCGGTCTTCCACGCCGATCAGGCGGGCCAACTCGCGCTTGCGCTCGTGGATGTCGGGGTACTCGATAAGCATGGTGGCCTTCCAGTTGCTGCCATCGGGCACCAGGGGCGCATAGGACTC
>CANCDA010000068.1 GCA_947374705.1 Comamonadaceae bacterium
GCGAATGGCATCGGGCGGCGCGGGTTTGCAGCACTTGGCGAGTTGGGTCAGCAGGGAATCGACCCCGACCACCAGCACGCCGCCTTGCGAGCGGCCATCGGTGCTGGCTTTTTTGAGCAACGCCTGCTCGTCCGGCGGGGCCATCGGCTCAGGCGGGCGCAGCACGGCTTCCACGCTATGCAAAGAGAACTCGTCCTTGCCCACCACCTCAAACAAATCGTCGGCCGAATGAAAGCCCAGTTGCGCAGCCAAGTCGTCCAGCTTCACCGCCGTTTTGCCCAGGCGTTGCAACAGTTTTTCAACCGCCTCACGGCCCCGCGCCACGGTCTCGTGCATGGCCAGGGCGTTGAACCAGGCGCGCACTTTGGAGCGCGCTCTGGGGCTGGCCAGAAAGCCCAGTTCGGGGTTGAGCCAATCGCGCGAGGGGCCACCCTCTTTGACCGTCACCACTTCAACGGTTTGGCCGTTTTTCAAAGGCGTGTTCAGCGGCACCAGCGCGCCGTCCACCCGCGCGCCCCGGCAGCGGTGGCCCAAGTTGGTGTGCACGCTGTAGGCAAAGTCCACCGCCGTAGCGCCTTGGGGCAACTCCACGATGGCCGCGTCAGGCGTCAGCACGTAAATGCGGTCTTCAAACACGCCCGCCGCCTGCTGCTGCTCGCCGCTCAAATCTCGCTCCCAAGCCAGCAACTGGCGCAGCACAGCGATTTTGGCGTCGTAAGCGCTGCTGGCCGACACACCCGTGTAGCCCTTGGTTCCCGCCTCTTTGTAAGCCCAATGCGCGGCCACGCCGTGCTCGGCATGGTCGTGCATGGCCTGCGTACGAATCTGGATCTCAATGGACTGGCCGAGCGCGTTACGCACGATGGTGTGCAAAGACTGGTAGCCGTTGGATTTGGGCTTGGCAATGTAGTCGTCAAACTCCGCCGTCAAGGGCTGGAACTCGTTATGCACCCAGCTCAGCGCGGCATAACAGTCGGGCACAGAACTCACCACAATGCGCAGCGCGCGGATGTCGTAGAGCTGCTCAAAGCCGAGCGATTTGCCCCGCATTTTTTTGACGATGCTGTAGATGTGCTTGGGGCGGCCTGTGACCTGCGCGCTGATGCCCTGGGCTTGCAACTCATCTGCCACGCACTGGCGCAACTGCTCAACATAGCTTTCACGTTCGATGCGTTTTTCGTCCAGCAGACGGGCTATTTGCTTGTAGGTGTCAGGCTCCAGAAAGCGGAAAGACAGGTCTTCCAACTCCCACTTCACCTCCCAAATGCCCAGGCGATTGGCCAGTGGCGCAAACACCTGGAGCGACTCCGAGGCCAGCCCCTCAGGCACGGGTTTTTTACTGGCCGCGAAATAGCGCAGCGACTGCAAGCGCGAGGCCAGACGCAGCATCACCACCCGCAGATCACGCGAAAACGCGAGCAGCATCTTGCGCACATTTTCATTTTGCGACGTGGCCTTGGAGGTGCGCGCTTGCTGCTGCACTTGCACCAGCTTGGTGACCTCTACGGCCAGATCGGCAAAGTTCTCACCAAAGGCTTTGGCAATCACCTCCTGAGGCCGGTGAAGGTGCGCACTGGCATACACGAGGTAGCTTGCGGCTTGCATGGCCTGCGAGCCGCCTATGGTCTTGAGGATGTCGGCCACGGCGTCGGCGTGGGCCAGGGTGTTTTCGCCCGTGGGCAAGGCTTCACCCAGCAGCAAGGGTTCTGCAAAAGCGCGGGCACGCGCCAGTACCTGGGCTTGCTCAAGTCCTTGTTCTACCGTGGCCGCAATCACCTCGGGCAGGCGCGATGCGTCATGGGGTTCGGGTGCGTGACTTTTCATGCGCCCTTCACGCCTGACCCAGCAGAAAGTCAGCCACCACCTGCACCTGATCCGCCACCACCAACATGGGCGCATGGCCGACCCCGGCAAACTCCACCAATTGCGCTTTGGGGCCGCGCTGCGTCATGGCCTGTGCGGTCGCTACGGAGAGCAAATCCGACTGCGCCCCCCGTGTGAGCAACGTGCGCGCCTTGATCTGGTCGTACAACTGCCACAGTGCCGCTTCGCCCTGTGCCACAGCCTCTTGCGTGAGCGCACGAAAGGGCAAGGCCATGCTGGGGTCGTAATGCATGACGAAGCCGCCCTGTGCGTCACCGGCGGGCTTGAGCATGGGCCGGGTCAGCGCCAACCACTGTTCAGGCGTATGCGGGCCAAAGGTGGGGGAAACCGCCCACAGGATTTGAGCGGCTTGATCCACCGATGCAAATCGCACCGGCTGACCCAGATAGGCCGCAATACGCTGCAAAGCCTGCCACTCCAGCACCGGCCCCACGTCGTTCAAAACCAGGCGGCGGATGTCGAGCCCCGGACTGGCAGCCAACGCAATCAGACCGCCCATGCTGGTGCCCACCCAGTCCAGTGTGGTGGGGGCCAAGTGACGCACCAGGGCCTGCATATCGGCCGCGTAAAACGGCACTTGGTAGCCCATAGCGTCCTTGAGCCAATCGCTCTGGCCGCGCCCCACCACATCCGGGCAGACCACACGCAATGCACCGGGCGCACGGTCACACAGGGCCTGTGCCAGCACGTCAAAGTCACGCCCCTGGCGCGTCAGACCATGCACGCACAGCACGACGTGTTGGGCCGTGGACGAGCCCCATTGCCAATAGGCCATTTGGTGGCCTTGGGCGGTATCGGGACAATGAATGTGGTGCAGGGTGGGTTCGGTCATGGCGGATTTTTTTGAATTCCCGCCTGCGCGGGAAATACGAATCAATGAAGAAATTGGGGCTAGTGCTGGCGATAATCGCAGGCTTGTCACCATCCTAATTCAATCGACACCCATTTTCGGAGAATCTCCCATGCTCAAAGGCAAAACAGCACTCGTCACCGGCTCCACCAGCGGCATTGGCCTAGGCATCGCCAAGGCACTGGCCCGCCAAGGCGCCAACATCGTGATGAACGGTTTTGGTGATGTAGCAGGCCCCAAGGCCGAAATCGCCGCGCTGGGCGTGCAAGTGACCCACCACAACGCCGACATGAGCCGCCCCGAAGAGATTGAGGCGATGATGGCTTTTGCCGCAGCCCAGTTTGGCCGGGTCGATATTTTGGTGAACAACGCAGGCATTCAGCACGTAGCCCGCATTGAAAACTTCTCCACCGAACGTTGGGACGCCGTGATCGCCATCAACCTCTCCAGCGCCTTTCACGCCACCCGCCTGGCCTTGCCCGCCATGTTGGCCGCCAACGAGGGCAAAGGCTGGGGCCGCATCATCAACGTGGCCTCGGCGCACGGCTTGGTCGGCTCGCCTGAAAAATCAGCCTATGTGGCGGCCAAGCATGGCCTGGTGGGCCTGACCAAAGTCACCGCGCTGGAAAACGCCACCAGCGGCGTGACCTGCAACGCCATTTGCCCTGGCTGGGTGCTCACACCCATTGTGCAAAAGCAACTCGACGCCAAAGTGGCCGCACAAGGCATTACGAACGAGGCCGCCACTGAACAACTGCTGCGAGAAAAAGAACCCTCCATGCAATTCACCACGCCCGATGAATTGGGCGAACTCGCCGTGTTCTTCTGCTCAGCTGCTGGTAACAATGTGCGCGGCGTGGCTTGGAATATGGATGGGGGTTGGGTGGCGCAATAAGGTCTTATTGGCTCGGGGCTAGGTTCACTTCAACTGCACCGAGCCACTCACCGTCACCTGCACGGTGGACTTGCCTGCCTCCACCGGCACAGGCGCATCCGCCATAGCCGCCCTGCTCTCCATGGCCATCAGGCGGGGGCGAAAAGGTTGGCCCAGGTCATTGGCGGTGACCGACACTTCTCGCAGGGTGTAGCCCGCAAACCCAAAGCCTTTGGCAATCGCTTCGGCCTGGGTTTTGTAGTTGCTTATGGCTTGCGCTTGCGCCTCGGTTTGCACCCGCGCGCGTAACTCGCGGCTCAGGCTAAAGCTCACCCCGGCCACCGTCAGGGTCTGAATTTTGCCCGCCGTTGTGCTGATTTTTTCAAAATCACGCCCCTCCATCACCATCTCCACCGTGCCTTGCCAGCCATTGATCTTGCCCTCACGCCCATAGCGCGGGGACAGGCTGAACTGCCCGGTCTTCACGTCTAATCGCCCAGGGATGGCTGCTTTTTTAGCCTCACCCAAAGCCGCCTCCAAAGCCGCCTTGAGTTGCGTTTGTACGGCACTGGCGTCAGCCCCGTCGCGGGTGGTGCTCATGTTCAGCACCATCAGGTCTTGCGCCACATCGACCGAGGCATTGGCGGAGAGCTGCACCACACTGTGGGGCGATTGAGCACCCAACTGCTGAGCAAAACAAGCGCCAGTCGCATAAAAAAATGCGTAACCAGCCATCCATTTAAAAGCGTATTTCAAAACAGTGTCTCCCGAAAAATCGTGCTGGCCTAAAGGGCTTATGGCCGAGATGTACCGACATTCTGTTGCTGGCTCACCTGCTGACGCAGCACCTGGCGCTCTTGCTCAGAAAACGGTTGACGGGGTTCGTTTTGCTTTTGCGCCTCTTGCTGCGCCTTGAGCGCCGTGCGCAATTCCATTCGCCGCTTCTCACGTAGCGCGCTCTGGTCAACCTGCTCGGGCGCAGTAACCCGCTGTGGCGCGCCATCTTGCGCCACAGCTTGTGCGGTCAAGCAACAAAGTACGATGAGTCGATACAACAAGTTCATGTTCGCAATTTAACGCAGACCCATGAGCAAGTGTTCACCCAACCAGCGTCTCTGTTACAAAAGTGAGAACGTCTTGTGTAACAGTGTGTCAAAACCGGCCAAAAATTAAGTTTTTTATGAATTTGAGAGTAAAAATGCCTGTGTTACAAATTCATTGGAACCCATGAAATGACAACAAGTACCAACCGGATTGACAAAATTTTGATCGTCGATGACGACGCTCGCATCCGTGATTTACTGCGCCGTTACTTAACGCAGGAAGGCTTTGAAGTCTTTCTCGCCGAGGACGGAAAATCTCTGACGCGCATCTTGCTGCGCGAGAGTGTTGACCTGATCGTGCTCGACCTCATGATGCCGGGCGAAGATGGCTTGTCCATCTGCCGGCGTCTGCGCAGCGCCAATGACCGCACCCCCATCATCATGCTCACCGCCAAGGTGGAAGACGTGGACCGCATCGTGGGCCTGGAGGTCGGCGCCGACGACTACCTGGGCAAGCCCTTCAACCCCCGTGAGCTGCTGGCCCGCATCAACGCTGTGTTGCGTCGCCGCCCGCCCACCGAGGTGCCTGGTGCGCCCTCCAATGAAAACGAAGTGGTCAACTTCGGGCCGTTCACCTTCGATCTGGGCTCACGCACGCTGCGCAAAGACAATGAAGAAATGCCCTTGACCACCGGCGAATTTGCCATGCTCAAGGCCTTGGTGCGCCACCCTCGTCAGCCCATGTCGCGTGAAAAACTGGCCCAGTTGGCGCGGGGCCGTGAGTTCGAACCCTTTGACCGTAGCCTGGATGTGCAGGTTTCTCGCCTGCGCAAATTGGTGGAGCTTGACGCAGCCTCACCCCGCTACATCCAGACGGTCTGGGGCGTGGGTTATGTCTTTGTTCCGGACGGTGCAAGTTGAGCTGGAACAAAACGCCATCCCACGACACAAGGGCGGCTGACCTCACTGGCCCAGCGCCACTGGAGACCATGTCAGCTGCGCTCGATGGCGTGCCTGTTAGTGGCACGCAGATTCGCTTTCACCTGAGTCTGTTCTGGCGAACCTTCTTCTTGATCGCCATTCTGCTGTTCGGCAGCATCTTGGCTTGGCTGCAAACCTTGCGCGCCTTGGAGTTTGAGCCGCGTGCCACCCAGACGGCGCAGCAAATCGCATCCCTGGTTAACTTGAGTCGGGCGGGTTTGATTCACGCTGACGCCATAGCACGCACCTCATTGTTAAAAACCATGACCGATCAGGAGGGTGTGCGCATTGTCCCGCGTGAACCGACGGATCGCTATGACCCGTTTGACGATGACAGCTTGAGCCAACGCATCTCGGCCGAGTTGAGCAAGAAACTTGGTTCTGGCACTATCGTGGCTGACAGTGTGAACAATGCCCCTGGTTTATGGGTCGGTTTTGAGATCGACGGCGACAAGTACTGGATGCTGACGGATCACGCCCGCTTCAAGCAAACGGCCAGCAAGACCTGGTTAATCTGGCTGATTTCAGCCGCTGTTTTGTCGCTGGCCGGTGCGGCCCTGTTGGCCCGTTTAATCAACCGCCCGCTCAAAGAACTCTCGTTTGCAGCCAGCCGGGTTCGTGAAGGCGATTTCGTCGCCAGTCAACTCGACGAGCACGCCACCACCAACGAAATTCGCCAAGTCAATATCGGATTCAACCGCATGGCCCAGCGGCTTGCCAAAATTGACCAAGACCGGGCGATCATGCTGGCCGGCATTTCGCACGACTTGCGCACCCCGCTTGCCCGGCTGCGGCTGGAAACCGAGATGAGCGTGAGCGACACCGATGCCCGGGCGCACATGGCCGCCGACATTGAGCAGCTTGACGCCATCATTGATAAGTTTTTGGACTACGCACGGCCCGACCATGTGAACCTGGTGCCCGTGAATTTGAACGAGGTGATTCATAACGGCCTCTACGCCTTTAAAAACCGACCCGACATGCACTTCAATCTGGACCTGCCTGAGGACTTCAAGGTTCAAGCCGACGAGGTGGAGCTGGGTCGTGTGTTTTCCAACCTCTTCGAAAATGCGCGGCGGTATGCCAAATCGGCTGATTTCGATCTGACGATTGTGGACATCGCCGCCCGCACCCGGGGCAAATGGGTCTTGATCCGCGTGCGCGACTACGGTCCCGGCGTTGACCCTGCCATTCTGAGCAACCTGACCAAGCCCTTCTTCCGGGGTGACATGGCCAGAACAGCGGCCACAGGCGCCGGCCTGGGACTGTCGATTGTTGAGAAAACCTTGCAGCGCATGGGCGGCAAGTTGACCCTCTCCAACAGCACCTCAGGCGGCTTGTCGGTGCGGATTCAACTGCCTATAGCGAAAACTTAAGGCGAAAGCTTAATAAGCCTGACCCAACTGCCCCAAGATCGCCGGGTTCTCCAACGTGCTGGTGTCCTGCGTGATGGCCTCGCCTTTGGCGATGGAGCGCAGCAAGCGGCGCATGATCTTGCCGGAACGTGTCTTGGGCAGGTTTTCACCAAAGCGGATGTCCTTGGGCTTGGCGATGGGGCCAATCTCCTTGGCCACCCAGTCGCGCAATTCCTTGGCCAATTGCTTGCCTTCATCACCCGTAGGCAGTGGGCGCTTGAGCACCACGAAGGCGCAGATGGCCTCGCCCGTCAGATCATCCGGACGCCCCACCACGGCGGCTTCAGCCACCAAGTCCGTCTTGGCCACCAGGGCCGATTCAATTTCCATCGTGCCCATGCGGTGGCCTGAGACGTTCAACACGTCATCAATGCGGCCCGTGATGCGGAAGTAACCGCGGTCTGCACTGCGCACCGCACCGTCACCGGCCAGGTACAGCTTGCCGCCCATTTCCGCAGGAAAGTAGCTCGTCTTGAAGCGCTCAGGGTCGTTCCAAATCGTGCGAATCATCGACGGCCAGGGGCGCTTGACCACCAGCATGCCGCCGGAGCCATTGGGAATGTCATTGCCCACCTCGTCCACGATGGCGGCCATGATGCCCGGCAGCGGCAAGGTGCACGAGCCCGGCACGAGCGGTGTGGCACCCGGCAACGGCGTGATCATGTGGCCACCGGTTTCGGTCTGCCAGAAAGTGTCCACGATCGGGCAGCGCTCGCCGCCCACATTTTTGAAGTACCACATCCAGGCTTCGGGGTTGATGGGCTCACCCACCGAACCCAAAATGCGCAGACTGGACAAATCAGACCGATCAGGATGCACGGCGGCATCGCCCTCAGCCAGCTTGATCAGCGAGCGAATCGCCGTGGGGGCGGTGTAAAAAATAGAGCACTTGTGACGCTCAATCATCTGCCAGAAGCGACCGGCATTCGGGAAGGTGGGCACACCTTCAAAGATGATTTGCGTGGCACCCGCAGCCAGCGGGCCGTAGGCAACGTAGGTGTGGCCGGTAATCCAGCCGATGTCGGCCGTGCACCAGAACACATCGTCAGCGCGCAGGTCAAAGGTCCAATCCATCGTGAGCTTGGCCCACAGCAAATAGCCGCCCGTGGCGTGCTGCACGCCCTTGGGCTTGCCCGTGGAGCCGGAGGTGTAGAGGATGAACAACGGGTGCTCCGCACCCACGGCCACAGGCGCGCACGTGGTGCTTTGCCCCGCCATCGCTTGGCCAAAAGTTTTGTCGCGGCCAGCCACCATATTGCAGGCGGTGGAGGTGCGCTCGTACACAAACACGTTCTTGATGGACTCACAGCCACCCATGGCCAGGCCTTCGTCCACGATGGCCTTGAGCGGCAACTCTTTGCCACCACGCATCTGGAAGTTGGCGGTAATCACAGCCACAGCACCCGCGTCAATGATGCGCTCTTGCAGCGCCTTGGCGCTGAAGCCACCAAACACCACGCTGTGGGTTGCGCCAATGCGGGCGCAAGCCTGCATGGCAATCACACCCTCTACCGTCATGGGCATGTACACCAACACGCGGTCACCCTTTTGAATGCCATGGGCGGTGAGCGCATTGGCAAACTGGCTCACACGGGCCAGCAGTTCCTTGTAGGTGATCTTGACGACCTCGCCGCCATCGGCTTCAAAAATGATGGCGGTTTTGTTCTCGGTCGGCGTGCCCATGTGCTTGTCCAGGCAGTTCGCGCTGGCATTGAGCTCACCGTCGTCAAACCATTGGTAAAACGGCGCGTTGGATTCGTCCAGCGTGCGGGTGAAAGGCTTGCTCCACTGCACGTTGTCACGCGCCAGCTCAGCCCAAAACCCCTCAAAGTCTTTTTCAGCAGCAGCACACAACGCGTTGTAGCCCTCCATACCGGAGATACGTGCCGACTTGACGGTGGCCTCAGTGGGTGGGAAAACGCGGTTTTCAACCAAAACAGACTCAATGGCGGAAGCAGGTGCACTCATGGGTTTCTTTCTGGAATTGACAATCAAAACAAGGCGCGACTATCAATTCCTGCACTTACACCTCACTGACTGAGGGGGGCTGCAATCCCGCTGGGGTGAGTTATTCAAACCAATTTTCAATTTTGAGGTGTTTGAATGGCTTGAAGTCCGCCACATTGCGTGTGACCAAAATCAGGTTTTGAGTGGCGGCCACTGCTGCAATTTGCGAGTCACGCCATGGACGAGGTTTGCCTAGTTTTTGTAGGCGGGCATTTTCAAATGCTGCGTAATGTGCGGCTTTGGCATCAAAAGACAAAACCGTCAAAGCCTGCGAATGATTAAACCAAGCGTCGTAGTCAGCAATTAGGCGTTTGTATTTTTTGCTTTCTGGCGGCAACAGTGCAGCCCCAAAGTAGAGCTCCATCAGTACAGTGCTGGCAGTGACGCATATTGCCCAATGTTTTTGCAAGCGCGCCAGCACTAGAGGAGATGGCGCATCTTTCGGGATTTCGCTCAGGATATTGCTATCCAGCAAATAGCGCACGGATGCAGGCATTACAAAACAGGCGGTGTGATATTTGGCATTTCGCGACTACGCCAACTATCAACTTCTTCATCTGTCCATTGGATACTTGCGAGTACATCTTTGTTCTCTTCACGCCATTTCATGGCACGTGAAAACCAATTGTCACTTTTGTTTGCTTGAGTGAGCTGCGCTTGATACTGCTCATACGATTGCAGCACAGCCACAGGCTCGCCACGGCGCGTCAACACCACAGGCTCGCTGTCCTGCACTTGATAAATCAGTTTAGGCAAGTGATTTTTGGCAAATGCAATGGTTTCCAACATGGCTATCTCCTTTTAATAGATGGCTATGCTGAATTTTACTACCGCAGTGAGCACCGAGCTCATGTCGGACGATGCCATCTAACGCTGCCCACTTAGCGCTTGAGCTTGGCAAACGCCGACGCCATCGCGCTGGCTTGCGGCACGGGTGCTGAGGGTCGCGCACGTTGCCCTTGGGTCGCACCCTGAAAACGGTTGTCGCCCGCCGCACCTGAGCGGGACATAGGTGCGTCCAGCTTCATGGTCAGCGCAATGCGCTTGCGTGCCACGTCCACTTCCACCACGCGCACCTTGACAATATCGCCAGTTTTGACGATCTCCCGCGCATCCGTCACAAAGCGGTTGCTGAGCTGGCTCACATGCACCAGCCCGTCCTGGTGCACACCCAAGTCGATGAACGCGCCAAAGGCCGCCACATTGCTCACTGTGCCTTCCAGCTCCATGCCCTCGCGCAAATCCTTGATGTCGTCCACGCCTTCGTTAAAGCGCGCCACTTTGAAATCAGGGCGCGGGTCGCGATTCGGTTTTTCCAGCTCGGCCAAGATATCTTTGACCGTGATCACGCCAAACTGCGCGTTGGCAAACAGCTCGGGGCGCAGGGTCTTGAGCATCTCGGCGCGGCCCATCAACTCAGACGCGGGCTTGCCGGTGGTGGCCATGATCTGCGCCACCACCGGATAGGTTTCCGGGTGCAGGCCCGTCATGTCCAGCGGATTGTCACCGCCGTTAATGCGCAAAAATCCGGCGCTTTGCTCAAAGGTTTTGGCTCCCAGGCCCGTCACCTGCAAGAGCTGCTGCCGGTTGTTAAAGGCCCCATGCGCCTCACGCCAGCGCACCACCGCCTTGGCCACGCTGGCCGACAGACCCGACACGCGTGCCAGCAGCGGCACACTGGCCGTGTTGAGATCAACCCCAACACCGTTCACGCAATCCTCCACTACCGCGTCCAAAGACCGTGCTAACTCGCTCTGGTTCACGTCATGCTGGTACTGCCCCACGCCAATGGATTTGGGGTCGATCTTCACCAGCTCGGCCAACGGGTCTTGCAGGCGGCGCGCAATGCTGGCCGCACCACGCAAGCTCACGTCCACGTCCGGCATTTCTTGAGAGGCAAATTCGCTGGCGCTGTACACCGAAGCCCCCGCTTCACTCACCACCACGCGCTGAATCTCAGCGCCGTCGCGCAGCTTGGCCAGTTGCTTGATCAAATCCCCCGCCAGCTTGTCCGTCTCGCGGCTGGCCGTGCCGTTGCCGATGGCGATCAGATTGACACCATGTTTCTCACACAGCTTGGCCAGGGTGTGCAGCGAGCCTTCCCAGTCGCGCCGGGGCTCATGTGGGAAGACGGTGGAGGTGTCCACCAGCTTGCCGGTGCCATCCACCACGGCCACTTTCACACCGGTGCGGATACCGGGGTCCAGCCCCATCACCACGCGTGGGCCTGCGGGCGCGGCCAGCAACAAATCGCGCAGGTTGTCGGCAAACACCTTGATCGCCACCGCCTCGGCGCTCTCACGCAGGCGGCTGAACAGGTCGCGTTCAGTGGACAAACTCAGCTTTACGCGCCAGGCCCAGGCCACGCACTTGCGAATCAAGTCATCCCCCGCCCGACCCTGGTGGCTCCAGCGCAGGTAGAGGGCAATGCGGGCTTCAGCCAGCGACACAACCGCTACTTTTTTAGTAGCTGCTTGCGCAAAATTTGATTGGTCTGCAGCCACATTAGGCTCTGGAAGTACGAGCTTGGCATCCAAAATCTCCAGCCCACGACCGCGAAACACGGCCAGTGCACGGTGCGAGGGCACGCGGCCTATGGGCTCGTCGTAGTCAAAGTAGTCGCGGAACTTGGCCACGTCCACGTTGTTCTCGTCCTTGCCGTCCAACAAACGGCTTTTGAACAAGCCCTCGGCCCACAGCCATTCGCGCAGGTTTTGCACCAGGGTGGCGTCTTCGGCCCAGCGTTCACTCAAGATGTCGCGCACCCCGTCCAACACGGCGGCGGTGCTGGTGAAATCATCGCCCGCCTCGTTCTTCTCGGTCTTGACGAAGGCCAGGGCTTCATC
>CANCDA010000069.1 GCA_947374705.1 Comamonadaceae bacterium
TTGGCTGACCTCGGCTCTGCCAAGCGCATCGAAGTGGGCAAAGAAAACACCATCATCATCGACGGTGCTGGCGCTGCTGCTGACATCGAAGCCCGCGTCAAACAAGTGCGCGTGCAAATCGAAGAAGCCACGTCTGACTACGACCGCGAGAAGCTGCAAGAGCGCGTGGCCAAGTTGGCTGGCGGTGTGGCCGTGATCAAGGTCGGCGCTGCCACCGAAGTCGAAATGAAAGAGAAAAAAGCCCGCGTTGAAGATGCACTGCACGCTACCCGCGCTGCCGTGGAAGAAGGCATTGTGGCTGGCGGCGGCGTGGCTCTGCTGCGCGCCAAGCAGTCTGCTGGCACCATCAAAGGCGACAACGCTGACCAAGAAGCCGGTATCAAGCTGGTGCTCAAGGCCATCGAAGCACCTCTGCGCGAAATTGTTTACAACGCCGGTGGCGAAGCCTCGGTGGTGGTCAATGCGGTTCTGGCTGGCAAAGGCAACTACGGCTTCAACGCTGCGAACGACACCTACGGCGACATGATCGAAATGGGCATTCTGGACCCGACCAAAGTGACCCGCACCGCGCTGCAAAACGCAGCCTCTGTGGCATCGCTGATGTTGACGACCGAGTGCATGGTCTCCGAGTCCCCCAAGTCTGATGCCGCTGGTGGCATGGGTGGTATGGGTGGTGGTGACATGGGTGGTATGGGCGGCATGGGTGGCATGGGCATGTAATTGACTCCTTGCCTGAGGGCGCAGGGCGGCGTTGCAAACGCTTGCCGTACCAAAGGTACTGTCAGCGCGTTTGCGCCTTGCCCTGCACCCTCATGCTGCGTCGATTAGCGTTTGCTCTCTCGACAGAAAACAAAAACCCGCTGGGCTAGCGCCTTTGCGGGTTTTTTTATGGGTTGCTGATTAAGGGCTGACTACCGACCCACCATCGCCAGCGCTTTGTCGTAGTAGCTCAGGTCCAAGAACTTCTCCGGCTCGGGGGCTTTGCCGCCCCACTGGCCTTGCATCTCGGCGCGCAGGGATAGCACGTTGCGAAAGCCTTCCATGCTGAAGCGGGCGTCGGTGGCCAGGCCAAAGCCGGGGGTCATCAAGGCTTCATAACTCTGGGTGGCGATGCTGGGGGCGAGTTTGAAACGGGTCTGTAGGAGGTTGATCATTTCTGCGCGGTTGGCCGGGTTCATGGCGTAGCGGGCGCCTTCTATAAAAGCGACGATGTAGCGTTGCAAAACGTCAGTGTTTTGGCTGGCCCAGCTTCGCATGACGAAGGCACCTTGGGCTTGGTACGGGCCTGCCAAATCGGTGGCTCGGCCCAGGCTTTTAAGTCCTTTCTCTTTCAAACTGAAAGAAAAAGGCGGATTCACCATACCGGCAGCCAGTTCGGGGTCAGTGGCCAGCGCATTGGAGCGCGACTGCACCCCACCCACGGCCTTGACTTTGTAGTCGCGTCCCTCTATCAAGCCCTTGTTTTTCAAAATTTTCTTGGCCACCAAGGCGTAAGCCGTATCGGGCGCATCCACCGCCAGTAACTTGCCACGGATCTCGTCAAAGTTGCGAATCTCTGGGCGCACCATGAAATCATTCAAGCCCGAGTCACCTCCCATCACAATCTTCACATCATGTTTGGCGACCTCAATCATCGCCACCGCGTTGTCCACGGCGGCGTGTGCGATCTCGAATTTACCGGCGGGCAAACCGGCACGCTGCTCCTCGGAATTGGGTGTGTTTTGCACCTCAATGACCAAACCTCGCTTCGTGAAAAATCCCTGCTCTATAGCGGCCAGCAAAGGCAGATTGCTGGAGCCCGGAAAGACGTTGACGCGCAGGGTGAGCGGTGTGGATGCCGTTGTGGCGCAACCCGGCAAGTTGATCACGGTGCTGGCTGCACCCAAGGCGAGGGCGGTAGAGAAGCTTCGTCGTTGCATGGTGGGCTGTCCTTGAGGGGTTGGAATAGGTGAAATCTTATCGCTTGGGCTTATGGGGTTAACCCTCTCGCATCAGCCCATCAAAACCATTTAAATCAGACTCAGCTTTTCACCCACATTGAACATCAAGGACACCCCATGAGCGACCGCAGAGAATTCATCAAAGACACCTCACGCAATCTGGCCGGCGTCGTTTTTTGCGCATGCGGTTTTTCGGGCACAGGCGCCCACGCGGCACATGACAGCAAAGCGACCAAGCCCCCACCGTTCATGTTCAATGGCAAGCGCGTCAAAACCATCGACACGCACTCACATTGCTACTTCCAAGAATCTCTGGATCTGATGGGCAAAGAGGCCGCCAGCGTGCTGCCACCCGTCAAAGGCGTGCCCGAGCATTTCTTGACCACCGCCGAGGTGCTTGCCACGCGCCTGCGCAGCATGGACGCCATGGGCATCGACATGGAGGTGCTCAGCGTCAACCCCTTTTGGTACCGCAAAGAGCGCGATGTGGCGGCCGAGATCGTGCGCATCAACAACGAGAAACTGGCCGAGCTCAGCGCCTCCAATCCCAAGCGGCTAGCGGCCTTTGCCTCGCTCTCGCTCCAGTTCCCTGACTTGGCGGTGCAGCAGCTTGAACACGCCATTAAAAAGCAAGGCCTGCGCGGCGCGGCCATTGGCGGCAGCGTGGTGGGTGAGGATTTTTCAGACCCCAAATTCCACCCCGTGTGGGCCAAGGCCGAGGAGTTGGGTGCAGTGCTCTTCATCCACCCGCAAAGCACCCCTGAGCTGGCCAAACGCTTCAAAGGCAATGGCTGGTTGTCCAACACCATCGGCAACCCGCTGGACACCACCATCGCCCTGCAACACCTGATTTTTGAAGGCACGCTGGACCGTTTCCCCAAGCTCAAGGTGCTGGCCGCGCATGGGGGCGGCTACCTGGGCTCTTACGCGCCGCGTTCAGACCACAGTTGCTTTGTCTCTCCCGCCAACTGCAACGCCGACATCGTATTGAAGAAAAAACCGACCGAATACCTGAACCAAATTTACTTTGACGCCCTGGTCTTCACGCCCGAGGCGCTGCGCCATCTGGTGGCGCAAGTCGGTGCCAGCCAAGTGATGCTGGGCACCGACCACCCCATCCCCTGGGAAGACCAACCGGTGCAGCATGTGCTCAACACCCCGAGTTTGACGAATGCACAACGTGCGGCCATTTTGGGGGGCAATGCAGCGAAGCTGCTGGGCATCACGCTTTAAGAGGCCGTCATCAGCGCTTCCAGCTTGATGGTGTCCGCTACAAAAGCCCGGATACCCTCGGTCAGCTTGTCGCTGGCCATGGCGTCTTGGTTCAAGGCGTAGCGAAAACCCGCCTCGTCAAAGTTCACGGCGGGCAAGTCCATGGATCGGGCCGCTTGCGCATCTAAAGCGCGGGTGAGTGGGGTTATCGAGTTGTCAGTCGCCTCTAACTGGGCCAGCAGGTCCGGCGCAATGGTCAGCAAATCGCACCCGGCCAAGGCGGTGATTTGCCCCACGTTGCGAAAGCTCGCGCCCATCACCTCGGTGGCAATGCCGAAGTGTTTGTAATGGTTGTAGATCGCCCGCACCGACTGCACGCCCGGGTCATTGGCCCCCGCGTTGTCGGTCTCCACCCAGTTGGCCCCGGCAGACTTTTTGTGCCAGTCATAAATTCGCCCCACAAAGGGCGAAATCAACTGCACCTTGGACTGTGCGCACACCACCGCTTGGCTGAACGAAAACAGCAGCGTGAGGTTGGTGTGGATGCCGCGCCGCTCCAGTTGCTTGGCCGCTGCCATGCCTTCCCAAGTGGCCGCAATTTTGATCAATACGCGGTCAATGTGAATGCCTTGCGCCTGGTACAGCTCGATGATGCGCTCGGCCCGGGTTACGGTGGCCGAGGTGTCAAAGCTCAAGCGAGCGTCCACTTCGGTGGAGACACGCCCGGGAATCAAGGCCAAGATTTCGCAGCCAAAACGCACCAGCAAGCGGTCCATCACCTCGTCCAAAGCGCGTCCTCTGAATGCCGCTACCGCTTCTTTCATCAGCGGGGCGTAGTCGGCCTTTTGCACCGCCTTGAGGATGAGTGACGGGTTGGTGGTGGCGTCTTGCGGCTGGAACGCAGCCAACTGCTTGAAATCACCGGTGTCAGCAACCACGGTGGTGAAGGACTTGAGGGCTTGGAGTTGGTTCATGGGGGTGCTCATGGAATCATGCTTGGGCTTGAATTATGGATCGGTGTTTACCCTTAAAACCATCGGTTTTCACCTTGTTTACAACACAGATACATTGACTCACAAAATGTGCCTTACTACACTGAATTTCTAATACCTCAGCATGCTATTCAGCGACTGGCGTATTTGGATCATCAACCCGTTGGAGAAAAATTTAATGCGTTCTATCAAAAAATCCGTGCTGCTCAGTGCAGTGCTGTTGGCTGTTGCAGGTGGCGTTCACGCCCAAAAAGCGGGCGACGACATCATTAGCGCCGGTATTGTCAATGTCAACCCTAATTCCTCTCTGGGCACCTTGAGCACCACCGGCGGCTTCCCCGGTGTGGCAGCAGGTTTTGGTGTCACGACCACTGGCGCCAGTGCCAGCATCGCCAGCGTCAACACACTGACCATCGGTTGGCTGCGCATGATCACCGACAACATCGCCGCAGAAGTGAACATTGGCATCCCCCCCAAGATGACGGTGGATGTCACTACCCCCAGAGCCGCTGCGGTGTCGCACCCCGGTGCAGCAACCGCCACGTACATGGCACCCGCCGTGGTCGCCAAGTACCTTTTTAACAAGCCCGGCGAGCAGTGGCGTCCGTACCTTGGCTTGGGGGCAGCTTATGTCTCTTTCAGCAATGTCACCGCCAACGTGTCCGACCCTTTGGTGAACAACCTGGCCGGCACATCCGCTTCATTGAGCTCTGTCTGGGCCCCGATTTACAACGCCGGTGTGATCTACAACATCAACGACCGCTGGTCGGTTAACGCTTCGGTGTCCTACATCCCTGTGAGCACCACCGCCACCTTTGTCAGTTCGGCGGCCACGGGGGGTGCGACCACCACCGGCACACTCAAGCTCGACACCATGGACTACGTCCTGCGCGTCGGCTACAAGTTCTGATCTGATTGACTTGCCGGGCGCAAGCCCGCAAAAAAAGCCGTGCTTTTCAGCACGGCTTTTTCTTTGTCTCAAACCGCTTTAACCGGCTCCACCGTGCGCAGCCGAATATGCAGCTCGCGCAGTTGCTTCTCGTCCACCGGGCTTGGCGCCTGCGTCAGCAAACACTGGGCGCGCTGGGTCTTGGGGAAGGCGATCACGTCGCGGATCGACTCGGCACCGGTCATCAGGGTGACGATGCGGTCCAGACCGAAGGCCAAGCCACCGTGCGGGGGCGCGCCGTATTGCAGGGCGTCAAGCAGGAAGCCGAATTTTTGCTGCGCTTCTTCGGGCGTGATCTTGAGGGCATCAAACACTTTTTGCTGTACGTCGGCGCGGTGGATACGCACCGAACCACCGCCCATTTCCCAACCGTTGAGCACCATGTCGTAGCCTTTGGAGATGCACTTCTCGGGCGCGGTGACCATCCAGTCTTCGTGGCCGTCTTTGGGGGCCGTGAAGGGGTGGTGGGTGGCGGTGTAGCGCTGGGCTTCGTCGTCGTACTCAAACATGGGGAAGTCCACCACCCACATCGGACGCCAGCCCGCCTCAAACAGACCGTTCTTTTTGCCGAACTCGCTCAGGCCGATTTTCAAGCGCAATGCACCAATGGCGTCGTTGACAATTTTGGCTTTGTCCGCACCGAAGAAGATCAAGTCACCGTTTTGCGCACCGCTGCGCGAGAGCACTTCGGCCAGCGCTTTGTCGTGGATGTTTTTGACGATGGGGGATTGCAAACCGTCACGACCTTTGCTCAAGTCATTCACCCGAATGTAGGCCAAGCCTTTGGCACCGTAAATCTTGACGAACTCGGTGTAAGCGTCGATCTCGCCCCGGCTGATGCCACCGCCCTCGACAGAGCCCCCCGGCACGCGCAGGGCCACCACGCGGCCACCTTTCATGTTGGCCGCACCAGAGAAGACTTTGAAGTCCACGTCGGTCATGACATCGGTCAGCTCAGTGAACGCCAGTTTGACGCGCAGATCGGGCTTGTCGGAGCCGTACTGGTGCATGGCGTCGGCGTAGCTCATCACCGGGAACTCGCCCAGATCAACGTTGATGGTTTTCTTGAAAACGCTGGTGATCATGCCCTGGAACATGTCGCGGATTTCTTCCTCGCTCAGGAACGAGGTTTCAATATCAATCTGGGTGAATTCGGGCTGGCGATCGGCGCGCAAGTCTTCGTCGCGGAAGCACTTGGTGATTTGGTAGTAGCGGTCATAACCGGCCACCATCAGCAACTGTTTGAACAACTGGGGCGACTGCGGCAGCGCGAAGAAATGACCATCATGCACGCGGCTGGGCACCAGGTAGTCACGCGCGCCTTCGGGCGTGCTCTTGGTGAGCATGGGGGTTTCAATGTCGATGAAGCCTTCTTCGTCCAGGAACTTACGCACCTCCATCGTCACCTTGTAGCGCAGCTTGAGGTTGTTTTGCATGTAGGGGCGGCGCAAGTCCAGCACCCGGTGTGTCAATCGTGTCGTCTCAGACAGGTTGTCGTCATCCAACTGGAACGGCGGCGTGACCGAGGGGTTGAGCACCGTCAGCTCATGGCACAGCAGCTCAATCTTGCCGCTCTTGAGGCCATCATTCACCGTGCCTTCGGGGCGGGCGCGCACCAGGCCTTTGACCTGGATACAGAACTCATTGCGCAGGCCTTCGGCGGCTTTGAACATGTCGGCGCGATCCGGGTCGCACACCACTTGCACATAGCCTTCGCGGTCGCGCAGGTCCACAAAGATCACGCCGCCATGGTCGCGGCGGCGGTTGACCCAACCGCACAGAGTGACGGTTTGGCCCAGCAGGGCTTCGGTGACTAAACCGCAATAGTGGGAACGCATGGCCATAACAAATTTCTTTCAGGGATTGGGGTGCGAGCCAGTCTCGGCTTGCTTGGGGAGATTGTGGGCTTGGGGCCCGCCGGGGACGATCACGCCCATGGAAATCACGTAGGCCAGAGCTTCGTCCACGCTCATCGCGAGTTCAATGCAGTCGCTTTTTTTGATCATCACCAAGTAGCCGCCTGTGGGGTTGGGCGTGGTGGGGACATACACACTCAGATAGTCGCCCACCAGGTGACTCTTCAAGTCGCCGCTGGGTGTGCCGGTGAGGAACGCAATTGTCCACATGCCCTCATGCGGCCACTTGACCAGCAAAGCCTGATGAAAAGCGTTGCCTTTTTCAGAAAACAAGGTATCTGACACCTGCTTGACGCCGGAGTAAATCGAGCGCACCACCGGAATGCGGTTGAGCAGGCTGTGCCACCACGTCACCATTTTGTTGCCAATGAAGTTGGACGCCATCGCGCCAATCACCAGCACCACCACCAAGGCAAAGATCACACCAAAACCGGGGATGTGCAGGCCCAGGAGCTGATCGGGGTGCCAGGACTTGGGCAAGATACGCAAGGTCTGGTCCAGCGTGGACACCACCCAATCCAGCACCCACAGGGTGATGATGAGCGGCACCAGCACCAACAGGCCCGAAAAGAGCCAGGTGCGCAATTTGGCCAAGGTTGAGGGCTTCATCAGGTGGCCGTGTTGCTGGATGGGGTGGACGCAGTGGCGGGCGTCACCGGGCTGGCGGGCGTAGCCGCTGCGTCTGACTTGACCGGTGTGGCTTCAGCCGGTTGACTGGCGTCAACCGCAGGCGCTGGAACCGAAGTCACAGGCTTTTCCCCGCTGGACGAGCCGTTGCGGAAATCGGTGGCGTACCAGCCCGAACCCTTGAGCTGAAAGCCCGCAGCGGTCACCTGTTTTTTAAACGTGGCGGCCCCGCAGGCAGGGCAATCGGTCAGCACATCGTCTGACATTTTCTGCAAAACGTCCTTGGCTAAACCGCAGGACTCACAGCGGTAGGCGTAGATGGGCATGGTTGGAAGTGACTTGAAGGTGCAAAACCCTCGATTATAGGCAGCCCGCCTGAGCCTCGGTCTCTAAAATTTCAGCGACCTCCCCGCAACGCATGCGTTACGCCATGCGTTCCAGAATCAGTACCGCAAAAAACCCAAACGCAGCGATGATGGCCCACTTCAGGATGAGCAGGCCCCAGTGCCTAAAGCGTTGCTGGCCCGTGCCCACATAAAAGGCAAAGCACACGCCTGCGCCGATCAGCATCAAGAGGAAGAGCCAGCGAAACAGCAGCATAGGGTTTGCGCCTTATTTGCGCCTCACCAGGCCCGCACCAGTTGCGCGAAGCCTTTGGGGGCGAGCTTTTCGTCGTCAAAAGTCACCACTTCCCACGCCTCGGGCTGGGCCAGTAGGGCACGCAGCAAGACGTTGTTCATGGCATGACCGGAGCGAAAAGCGCTGTAGCTGGCCAGCAGGGGCTTGCCCAGCAAGTAGAGGTCGCCCATGGCGTCGAGGATTTTGTGTTTGACGAACTCGTCGTCGTAGCGCAGCCCGTCCGAGTTGAGCACCTTGTAGTCGTCCATCACGATGGCGTTGTCCAGCCCGCCGCCCATGGCCAGGCCGTTGGCACGCATCATCTCCACGTCTTTGGTGAAGCCAAAGGTGCGCGCGCGCGCAATGTCACGGGTGTAGGAATCGGTGCTCATGTCAAATTCAACCCGTTGGCCGGTGGAGTCCACCGCCGGGTGTTTGAAGTCGATCTCGAAGCTCAGCTTGTAACCGTGGTAAGGGTCCAGCCGCGCCCACTTGACGCCTGCGCCTTCGCCCTCACGCACCTCCACGGGTGAAGTTATGCGAATGAAGCGGCGCGGGGCGTTTTGCAGCACGATGCCCGCGCTTTGCAGCAGGAACACAAAAGACGCCGCCGAGCCGTCCAAAATGGGCACCTCTTCGGCCGTGATGTCCACGTACAGGTTGTCCACCCCCAGGCCCGCGCAGGCCGACATGAGGTGCTCCACCGTGAACACCTTGGCGTCGCCTTGTGAGAGCGTGGAGGCCAAGCGTGTGTCCGTCACCGCCATGGCCGACACGGGGATGTCCACTGGCTGCGGCAGATCGACGCGGCGGAACACGATGCCAGTGTCGGGCTGGGCGGGCCTGAGCGTGATTTCGACACGCTGGCCGCTGTGCAGGCCGACGCCGACGGCGCGGGTGAGGGATTTGAGGGTTCGTTGTTGGAGCACTGTTGGATTTTACTTTTTGATTTGTCTTTTCGTTTTCTTCGCTTTTGTTCTTGGGGTGGTGAGAGGGTTGTCTTTTGTATTCCCCCCCTATCCCCCCCGCCCCTTTCCACCCCCGCCGGGGCGGAAAGGGGAGCCTCATTTGACCCCGCTTTAAATTGGAGAACTGCCTTTGAGATGGTTGTGAATACCCTGCTGCTCAACGTTGCTCCCTCGACGGCGGGAATGACAAGATAGAGATGCTTCCCTACATACAGCCCCCAGGCAGGCCCTCAATTAGCCGCGAGGTCAAATGAGGCTCCCCCTTTCCGCCCCGGCGGGGGTGGAAAGGGGGCTGGGGGGATAGGGGGGGATTACAAAAGGTCAACCACCCCAATCAAACAGAGAGACTAATCCGCTTGTTTACGCAAAAACGCCGGTATTTCAAAATCGTCCATACCACCCGACGACAAAGCATCCACCTTAGCCGCCGCCTGCGTGCGATCCCGCGTGCGCCACACACTCGGCGTGCTCATGCTTTGGTAGTCCGGCTGCGCCACACCGCCCGAGCCCATCACGCCAGGCACTTGCAGGCCAGCTACCGCAGAGTTCAACGTAGGCACGGTAAAACCAACGTTGTCGGTGCCAGTGCGCAGAATGGTCTGCGGCACTTGCTGCAAAGGCGCAGCGCGGCGCACCCCTTGGCGTGACAGGCCGGTGGCCACCACGGTCACGCGGATGTCGTCGCCCAACATGTCGTCATAGGCCGTGCCGTAGATCACATGGGCATCGGGCGAGGCATAGGCGCGGATGGTGTTCATCGCCAGCTTGGATTCGCTCAGTTTGAGCGAACCTTTCGCCGCAGAGATCAGCACCAGCACCCCCTTGGCACCCGACAGGTCAATGCCCTCCAGCAGTGGGCAGGCCACGGCTTGCTCAGCCGCCAAACGGGCGCGGTCCGGGCCGCTGGCCACTGCCGTGCCCATCATGGCTTTGCCGGGCTCGCCCATGACGGTGCGCACGTCCTCAAAGTCCACGTTCACATGGCCAGGCACGTTGATGATTTCGGCAATGCCGCCCACCGCGTTTTTCAGCACGTCGTTGGCATGGGCAAAGGCCTGGTCTTGCGTCACGTCGTCGCCCAGCACTTCGAGCAACTTCTCATTGAGCACGACGATGAGTGAATCGACATTGGCCTCCAACTCGCTCAGACCGCTGTCGGCATTGCTCATGCGGCGACCGCCTTCAAACTCAAAGGGCTTGGTCACCACGCCCACGGTGAGGATGCCCATCTCTCGTGCAATCCTAGCGATCACCGGGGCCGCACCTGTGCCTGTACCGCCGCCCATGCCTGCGGTGATGAAAAGCATGTGCGCGCCGTCAATCGCACTGCGAATGGCGTCCTCTGCCAGCTCAGCGGCGTCACGGCCTTTGTCGGGCTTGCTGCCTGCACCCAGGCCACTGTTGCCGAGTTGAATCGTCTTGTGCGCACTGGCACGGCTGAGCGCTTGCGCGTCGGTGTTGGCGCAGATGAACTCCACGCCCTGCACGTCCGACACGATCATGTGCTCAACCGCATTGCCGCCACCGCCGCCTACGCCGATCACCTTGATCTGGGTGCCTTGGTTAAAGCTCTCTTCTTCAATCATTTCAATGCTCATTTGGATGCTCCTTATTGCTTTGCCGGTTAATGGTTTGCTATCGATTTGTTTTTCAAAAATGCCAAGATGTCACTCGGAGTGTGGCGGCGCTTGTGCGCTACGCCATCGGTCTTGCGGACTACCGCGTGCCAGCCAAAGTTTGTATTTATTCATCAGAAATTCCCGATAAACCAGTCTTTGGCCCGGCCCAATGCCGTCTTCATAGAGCCATTTTTTTGCGCCACATTGAAGCCGCGTAAACGCGCCATGCGCGCTTCTTCCAGCAAGCCCATGACTGTCGCGGCACGGGGCTGCGCCACCATGTCGGCCAGCGCGCCGGCGTACTTGGGTATGCCCCGGCGCACCGGCTTCAAGAAGATGTCTTCACCCAGCTCCACCATGCCCGGCATGAGCGAGCTGCCGCCCGTGAGCACGATGCCGCTGGAGAGCACTTCTTCGCAACCCGACTCGCGCAGCACCTGGTGCACCAGCGAGAAAATTTCTTCAATGCGCGGCTCGATCACCCCGGCCAGCACCTGACGGCTGAGCATGCGTGGACTGCGATCACCCAGACCGCTCACCTCGACCTGGACTTCGGGGTCGGCCAACAGCTGCTTGGCGTAACCGTTTTCGACCTTGATGTCCTCCGCGTCCTTGGTGGGCGTGCGCAGGGCCATGGCAATGTCGCTGGTGATGAGATCGCCCGCAATCGGGATCACCGCCGTGTGGCGAATCGCACCGCCGGTGAAGATGGCCACGTCGGTCGTGCCAGCGCCAATGTCCACCAAGGCCACACCCAGGTCGCGCTCGTCTTCGGTCAGCACCGACAGGCTGGAGGCCAGCGGGTTGAGCATGAGGTGCTCGACCTCCAGACCGCAGCGCCGCACGCACTTCAAAATGTTCTCGGCCGCACTCTGGGAGCCGGTGACGATGTGCACTTTGGCTTCCAGGCGCATGCCGCTCATGCCGATGGGGATGCGCACGTCGTGCCCGTCGATCACAAATTCCTGCGGCTCCACCAGCAGCAGGCGCTGGTCGGCCGA
>CANCDA010000070.1 GCA_947374705.1 Comamonadaceae bacterium
ATCGTCAAGGGTGGCTCAGGTGTTTGGGGCCCAATTCCCATGCCGGCCAACACGCAGGTGAACGAAACCGAATCCAAAAAGCTGGCCGCTTGGGTGTTGAGCACCAAGTAAGTCGCAGACTTTTACAAATGCCTGGTGCCTATTTTCAATAGGGTGACCGGGCTTAATGCCGTGTCAGTAACAGCACGGCGCGTGCTTCTATGCTCAAGCCTTGACCGACGGGACCCAGCTTCTCTGCGGTCTTGGCTTTTACGTTCACACCAGCGCGATCCATCTCCAAAACGGCCGCAATGCGCTCACACATCGCATCAATGTAAGGGGCCATGCGCGGCGCTTGCGCGATCACGGTGCAATCCACATTGCCGACTTGCCAGCCTTGCGCACGCACGCGACGGGCGGCTTCAGCCAACAACACGCTGGAATCAGCGCCTTTGAATTGCGCGTCGGTGTCAGGGAAATGACGGCCAATGTCGCCTAAACCCGCCGCACCCAGCAGTGCATCGGTGATGGCGTGCAAAAGCACATCGGCATCCGAATGCCCCAGCAACCCCATGTGAAATGGTATGTCCACTCCACCGATGATGAGCTTGCGCCCCGCCACCAAGGCATGGACATCCCAGCCCTCGCCCACACGAATATTCATACTTTTCTTTCTGGCAAATTTTCAGTCTGACGCGCTGCCAGAATAGCGCTGGCCAGGGCGAAATCCTCGGGGTAAGTGACCTTGAAATTTTGTGCGCTGCCCTTGACCAAGCGCGGTGACAAGCCCAGAGCCTCCACGGCGCTGGACTCATCTGTCACCGCAACGCCCGCTTGCTGCGCCTGCTCCAGCGCCTGACGCAGCACGCCTAGGCGAAACATTTGCGGCGTCTGCGCCAGCCATTTGTCGGCCCGCTCCAGCGTGCCCGCCACGCGCCCTTGTGCTGCCTGCTTGAGCGTGTCGGGCAGGGGCAAGGCCAGCAGAGCGCCCACTTCGTCATGCTGGCAAGCGTCAATCAATTGATCAATCTGCGCTGGCGTGATCAGACAACGGGCGGCATCATGCACCAGCACCCAGTCATGGGGCTGCGCGCCCTCATTAAGCAACTGGGTTAAACCATTGAAAACGCTTGTAGCCCTTGTATCACCACCACAAGCAGCCACAAAAAATGTAGCGTCTTGAGGTGCAAAAAAATCATCTCCCTGAGTCACCACGACCCAAGTTGCATGCAATCGGGGCACGCCCGCAAAGGCAGCCAGCGTGTGCAGCACCAAAGCCTGACCGGCCAGCGGCTGGTATTGCTTAGGGCCAAGCACCCCCCCGCCCAAGGCGCGCGAGCCTGTGCCTGCACAAGGAATCAGCGCCCAAAAACGGGGTGGGCCCGAAGGCCGACCAGACGACGCAAAAGGTGTTGAATCGGTCATGAATTTTGACGCTGCAAATCAGCGCTAAACGCACTCACCCGAGGCCATGAGCCAACTCAAGGTTGTCAATCAGGCGCGTCTTTCCCAGCCGGGCCGCGCCCAGTACCACCCAATCGCCACCAGAGATATCCTCAGACTGAGGGGTTTGCAAGTCATGGCAACGACGCACGGTCAGGTAGTCGGGTTGCCAGCCGCGAGCCGTCAACGTTTGCATGGCACGGGCTTCCAGGGCGGCGATGTCATTCTCGCCTTGGCGCAAGGCCTCGGCCATGGCTTTGAGCGTGAGGGAGAGTTGCACTGCCTCTGCGCGTTCGTCTGCACTCAAGTAGCCGTTACGTGACGACAGCGCCAGACCATCGGGGGCGCGCAAGGTGTCGCCAGTGTGAATGGTGATGGGCAGGGCGAATTGCTGCACCATGCGGCGGATGACCATTTGCTGCTGGTAGTCCTTCTTGCCGAAGACGGCCACGCGGCTGCCTTGGGCTTCGGAGAAGACGGCGTTGAACAGTTTGAGCACCACGGTGCACACGCCTGTGAAAAATCCGGGGCGAAAGTGGCCTTCCAGAATGTCGGCCAGCTCGGGCGGGGGCTGTACTTTGAAGCTTTGGGGCTCGGGGTAGAGCTCTTTTTCGCTGGGGGCAAACACCACATCACAACCGGCGGCTTCCAGTTTGGCGCAGTCGGCTTGCAGTGTGCGCGGGTAGGTGTCGAAGTCTTCGTGCGGTGCGAACTGAAGGCGGTTGACGAAGATGCTGGCCACCGTCACGTCGCCCAGAGGTTTGGCCTGGCGCACCAGGGCCAGATGACCGTCGTGCAAGTTGCCCATGGTGGGCACGAGGGCGGGGTGTTTGTACTGGGCCAGGTGGGCGCGCAGCTCAGGCAGGGTGTGAATGATCTTCATGGTGGGATGATGTCGTTTCGACAAGCTCAACGTGAACGGTTCAAGACGATAGCGTGCTTCGTCACCAAGCATGCTCTGAGTTAACGGGAAAGCTACCGTCCTTCACGGCGCGCACGTAGGCCTCCATGGCCCCGCGCACGCTGCCGGCGTCGGCCATGAAGTTACGCACGAATTTCGCATTTTTGCCCAGGTTCACGCCCAGCATGTCGTGCAGCACCAGCACTTGCCCAGCCGTGTCCACGCCCGCACCGATGCCGATGGTGGCGCATTGCGGCAGGGCGAGCGTGACCTCGGCAGACAGGGCCGCAGGCACCATCTCCAACACCAGCAGAGTGGCTCCGGCGTCTTGCAGTTCCAGTGCATCGCGTTTGAGTTGCATGGCGGAGGCTTCGGTCTTGCCCTGCACCCGGTAGCCGCCCAGGGCGTGCACGGATTGCGGTGTCAGCCCCAAGTGCGCGCACACGGGGATGCCGCGCTCTACCAAAAAGCGCGTGGTGTCGGCCGTCCAGCCGCCGCCCTCCAACTTGACCATGTGGGCCCCGGCCTGCATCAGCACAGCGGCGCTGCGAAAGGCTTGTTCTTTGGACTCGTGGTAGCTGCCATAGGGCAGGTCGCCAATGATCCAGGCCGTGCCCTGCACACGCTGCACGCCACGGTGCACACTCTCGACGTGGTAGCGCATGGTCTCCAGCGTGACGCCGACGGTGCTTGAGAGGCCCTGGCACACCATGCCGAGCGAGTCACCGACCAGCAGCGTCTCGACACCTGCCGCATCGGCCACGGCTGCAAAGGTGGCGTCGTAGGCGGTGAGCATGGTGATTTTCTCGCCGCGTGCGTGCATCTCGTGCAGGCGTGGCAGGCTGATGGGCTTGCGCGTGGCCGGGCTGCTGGCCGGGGGCAGCGTGCCGTAGGGGCTGGCGTTGTTGGGCGCGGTGGAGGTCATGGGGTGTCCCTAATCAGTTGAGGACAGAGCAAAGTTCGCTGCGCGTAACCCTGGGTCTGTCCCGCAAGATTTCATGATGCTTTAAACCACTTCAGGCGCGCCGCGCTGCATGCCCAGGCGGGCTAGCAGGTCCAGGTCGGCCTGGGTGTCGGGGTTGCCGGTGGTGAGAAGCTTGTCGCCGTAAAAGATGGAGTTGGCACCGGCCAGGAAGCACAGGGCCTGAATGGCATCGCCCATTTCCTGACGACCGGCGGACAGGCGCACGCGGGCCTTGGGCATGGTGATGCGGGCTACGGCGATGGTGCGCACGAACTCAAACGGGTCGAGTGGTGCGGTGTTGGCCAGTGGCGTGCCTTCAACGCGCACCAGGTTGTTGATGGGGACGGATTCGGGATAAGGGCTCAAATTGGCCAGCTCAGCAATCAGGCCCGCACGCTGGCGGTGGCTTTCGCCCATACCGACGATGCCGCCGCTGCACACCTTGACGCCCGCATGGCGCACCCGCGCCAGCGTGTCCAGGCGGTCCTGGTAGTCACGCGTGGTGATGACGTCACCGTAAAAGTCGGGCGCGGTGTCCAGGTTGTGGTTGTAGTAGTCCAGGCCCGCGTCGCGCAATTGCTCGGCGTGGCCTTCATTGAGCATGCCCAAGGTGGCGCAGGTTTCCAGGCCCAGGCCCTTGACGGCGCTGACCAGTTCGGCCACTTTCTCGATGTCGCGGTCTTTGGGCGTGCGCCAGGCCGCGCCCATGCAAAAGCGCGTGGCACCGGCGTCCTGGGCGCGCTTGGCGGCGAACAGTACCTGATCCAGCGCCATCATCTTGGAGGCTTCAACGCCGGTGTCGTACTGGGCGGCTTGCGGGCAGTAGCCGCAGTCCTCCGGGCAGCCGCCCGTCTTGACCGACAGCAGGGTGGCGAACTCCACATGGGTTGGGTTGAAGTGCTCGCGGTGCACGGTTTGCGCCCGGAACAGCAGCTCGGGGAAGGGCAGTTGGAATAGCGCTTCAATGGCGTCCACGCTCCAGCGCTCGGTTTTGTCGTTTGCCGCGAAGTGGGGCACTGCCGGGCGCGAGCGATGCAGGGTGATGGTTTGTTCTTGCTGCGTGTTCATGGGATCACTTCTAAAAATCGGATTGTCGTCTTGGTAGCCTACGCGGAAATGACGCGATATGTTGCGCTTAGGCCGAGGTGGGGATCAGGATGGTCGGTTGTGCCATGGCATCGGTCTGCGGGTAGTCACGGCTGAAGTGCAGGCCGCGACTCTCATGGCGGGCTTGTGCGCTGCGCACAATCAGATCGGCTACCTGCACCAGGTTGCGCAACTCTAGCAGGTCACGCGAGACATGGAACTGGGCGTAGAACTCCTGAATTTCATCTTGCAGCAAGGCAATGCGATGCGCCGCGCGCTCTAGCCGTTTGTTGGTGCGCACGATGCCCACGTAGTCCCACATGAAGCGGCGCAGTTCGTCCCAGTTGTGGGAGATGACCACGGCCTCGTCGGCGTCGGTGACGCGGCTGGCATCCCAGGTGGGCAGGGGTGGGCAGCTGGGGGGTGTTTCCTGGGCAATAGCAAGCGCCGCCGCGCGGGCAAATACCATGCACTCCACCAGCGAATTGCTGGCGAGCCGGTTGGCCCCGTGCAGTCCGGTACAGGTGGTTTCGCCCACGGCAAACAGGCCTGGCAGGTTGGTGTGACCATCCAGATCGGTGACCACGCCGCCGCAGGTGTAGTGGGCTGCAGGCACGACGGGGATGGGCTGTTTGGCCATGTCGATGCCAAATTCCAGACAGCGGGCGTAGATGTTGGGGAAATGCTCCAGCAAAAAGGATTTGGGCTGGTGCGAGATGTCCAGGTACACGCAGTCCAGACCGTGCTTTTTCATCTCGAAGTCGATGGCGCGGGCCACCACGTCGCGCGGGGCCAGCTCACCGCGTTCATCGTGCGCGGGCATGAAGCGCGTGCCGTCAGGCAAGAGCAGGCGCCCGCCTTCGCCGCGCACGGCTTCGCTGATGAGGTAGGACTTGGCGTGTGGGTGGTAGAGGCAGGTCGGATGGAACTGAATGAACTCCATATTGCCCACCTGGCAACCTGCGCGCCAAGCGGCGGCAATGCCGTCACCCGTGGCGGTGTCGGGGTTGGTGGTGTAGAGGTACACCTTGCCCGCGCCGCCAGTGGCCAAAATGGTGTGCGGCGCGCTGAAGGTGAGTACTTGGTCAGAGGCCTCGTCCAGCGCGTACAGGCCCAAACACTGGTTGGTCTGGCCGGGCTGGTTGCAGCCGCTGATGCCGAGTTTGGCGCTGGTGATCAAGTCCACCAGAACGTGGTGCTCAAACAAAGTAATGTTGGGTGACTGACGCACTTTGGCCAGCAAGGTTTCTTGCACGGCGGCACCCGTAGCGTCGGTCACGTGCACGATGCGACGCTCGCTGTGACCCCCTTCGCGGGTCAAGTGCAAGTGGCCGTCTTCTTTTGTGAAAGGCACGCCGAGTTGCTCTAACCAATGGATGGTCTCGGGCGCATGGCTGACCGCAAAGCGCGTGGCTTCTACATCGCACAACCCGGCACCGGCCACCAGCGTGTCTTGCAGGTGAGACTCGATCGTGTCGCCCTCGCCCATGACGGCGGCAATGCCGCCCTGCGCCCAGCGGCTGGAGCCATCGTTCATGGCGCGTTTGGTCAGAATGGCGACGCGGTGCGTGTCGGCCAGGTGAAGCGCCGCACTTAAACCGGCCAGACCGCTGCCGACGATGAGGACGTCAAATTGATGGGAAGTTGGGGTGGAAACGGTCATGTCAACTCGGGTTCAACTCGGTGAATAAGCCAGCCGCACATAAATCGGCGCAAAGGCCTCGGCTTGGGTGATTTCAATCAGGGTTTCTTTGGCCAGCTCCAGCAGCGCGATGAAAGTCACGACTAACACCGGTGCGCCTTTGCTGGCGTCAAAGAGTTTTTCAAATTCGACAAAGCGGCGCCCCTGCAAGTGGCGCAGCACGATGCTCATGTGCTCGCGCACCGAGAGTTCTTCACGCGTGATTTTGTGGTGCTGTATCAACTTGGCGCGCTTCATGATGTCGGCCCAGGCTTCTTGAAGATCGACCAAATGCACGTCAGGGAAACGCGGCTGCAGCGACTGTTCAATGAACACCTGCGCCTTGAGAAAGTCGCGCCCGTACTGCGGGATCGCGTTCAACCGAGCCGCAGCCAGCTTGATCTGCTCGTACTCCAGCAGGCGGCGCACCAGCTCGGCACGCGGGTCTTCCGCTTCTTCGCCCTCGGCCTTCTTTTTGGGGGGCAGCAGCATGCGCGATTTGATTTCGATCAGCATGGCCGCCATCAGCAGGTACTCGGCTGCAAGTTCCAGGTTGCGGCTGCGGATTTCTTCTACGTACACGAGGTACTGGCGGGTGACGCCCGCCATCGGGATGTCCAGAATGTTGAAGTTCTGCTTGCGGATCAGGTAGAGCAGCAAATCCAGCGGACCTTCAAAGGCTTCCAGAAAGACCTCCAACGCATCCGGCGGGATGTACAAATCCTGCGGCATCGCAAACAAGGGCTCGCCGTACAGGCGGGCCACGGCGACGTGATCCACCACCTCGGGCAGAGCGACGAGGGGCTGAACGTCGGGCGACAAAGTCAAGGTGTCGGCGTCGGTGGCACTCATGGAGTGCTATTGAATGCGTAGCTGCTCATGCCGGTTTTCAAAGACGTTCGACTCGATGGAATGCTTATTTCGAATCGTTAACCACACTGGTTTGATAGACGTAGGGCTTTTGAGCCACTTCGGCCGTGCGGTAGCTACTCCAGGCTTGACGATCTACTGCTTTGTCCCACAGCAATTCGCGCCCTTGGCGTTGTTCGGCTTCTAGAGTGGGCTTGGCGGTCTTGAGTTGATCCAGAAACTGGGTGACTTCGGACTTGTAGTCGGGGCGGCGGAAAAAACTCAAAATATTCATGTAAAACCTCTTTGGCTTGATTTTAACGGGGCGGCCCAGTCAGCACCATGGATGCCCTCAAGCGCTGACCCTTCCTCACTTCAAAATCCCCAACAAGTTAGAAAAGCTGTCCGTCCAGGGCTTGAACCCCACACGCGGCACCAGCGGCTCACCCCCTTGCAGGCCCGCAGGCAACTGCGCAGCCTGTTGCGCCGACATGAACAGCACCCAGTCTGAGTTGCGGCAATAGGCGTCGTCGTCTTTGGGCTCCAGCGTGTACAACACGGCGGTTTTGCCGAAGTGCTGGGCGGCGGCGGTCATCACGGGCTTCAAGTCCAGGTAATGATTGGTGATGTGCACCGCCAGCAGGCCATCGGACTTCAGATGACCCAGGTAAGTGGTCATGGCCTCCAGCGTCAGTAAATGGGCGGGGATGGAGTCGCCCGAGAAGGCGTCCATAGCCAGCAGATCGAACTGTTGCTGGGCCTCGCGCTCCAGAATCAGGCGGCCATCGCCCAACACGGGCACGATGCGCGCCGGACTGTCGGAGAGGAATGTGAATTCACTGCGGGCCAGGTCCAGCACTTGTTCATTGATCTCATAAATGCGCAGCTCGTCGCCTGCACGCCCGTAAGTTGCCAGCGTGCCCGCGCCCAACCCCACCACACCGAGTTTGAAAGGCTGGCCTTGCTGCAAGGCACGAATGGCACGGCCAATGCCTGATCGTTCGCAGTAGTAGGCGGTGGGCTGTTTGCGCTGTGCTGCGGCCATGAACTGCTCGCCGTGGTTGATGCGGCCATGCAGCATGGCGCGCTTGGGGCCCAGCGCATCGTCGGTACTGTCCAGCACCCGCAATTGGCTGTAAAAATTACGCACCACGGTGCGGTAACCGTTGACGTACTCGAACGCGATATCGCCCAGCCGCAGGCCATAGCCCAGCAAGGCCAGCAACAGCAGGACGCGCCAGACCGGTTTGAGCTCGCGCCACAGCACGGCCACCACCAGTGCGGCACACAGAAACAAGCCGAGCGGCAATTCGAAGTAAGCGTTGAACACCGCCGGGGCCACCAAACCCACCAAAAATCCCCCCAGAGCCCCGCCGACCGAGAGCATCAAATAAAACAGGGTGAGGTAGCGCAGTGGGGGTTTGCGGCGCACCAGTTCACCATGACAGACCATGCAAAAAACAAACAACGAGACGCTGATGAGCGCGATCAAAACGGGCACATCGGTACCGGCGTCCAGCACACCGTCCATGGCCCAAAAACACAGCGGCAGCGCCGCTAAAAATAGAGGTCGAACGTAGTAGCGCGGCGCATCAAAACACAGGATGAAACTCAGCAAATAAAGGGTGAGCGGCAAGACCCACAAAAATGGCACCGGGGCCACGTCTTGCGTCAAATGCTGGGTCATGGCCAGCAGCAAAATGGACGCCGTCGCCGACAGGCCAATCCACAGCAGGCACTCACGCCAGCCGGGGTGCTTGGCGGCCTCCACCAGCACGGCTTCATCGCTAACCTGCCCTGCCATGCGACGCCAGGCCAAACGCGCCGTGGCCAAGCAGACGGCGACAAACGCGACATAACCCGCCGACCACGCCGTAGCCTGAATGCCCACGGGCCAGAGCGGCTCCACCAGCACTGGGTAGGACAGCAGCGCCAACATGGAGGCCAGATTCGACAGCGCGTACAGCCGATAGGGATGGGCCACAGTGACCGAGGCCGGAAACGAGCGCGCATACCAGGCCTGCATCAGTGGCCCGGTGGTGGACAGCATCAGGTAAGGTGCGCCCACCGCCGTGGTCAACAGCGCCAGCACGCTCCAGCTCGGGTGTGCCAGCGCCGCGCCCTTCCAGGCTGGATCTGCTGCGACCGGCAAAAGTGCCAGACTCAAGAGCAGCAAGCCCCCATGCACCAGCGCCTGACGCTGGGGGGTCAGCTTTTCATGCAACCAATGCACATAGGCGTAACCCAGCAGCAGCTCGACCTGAAAGAAAACGATGCACACACTCCAAACCGAGGACGAACCACCAAACCAGGGCAGGATCATTTTGGCCACGATGGGCTGGATCTGGAACAACAGAAAAGCAGACAGGAAAACCGTGGTGGCAAACAAAGGCATGGGACAAGCGGGTTAGCCAGGCCACTTGACCCAGACGAGATGAAAGGAAAGTGAGGATCGTCTCAGGCCGGCCGTCAGACCAAAAGACGTGACGACTTGGGCACATGCGCCATCAAAAACTCCATCTGGTCGGCCAGGATACGGCGGTTACGCAGGATGAAATCTTCCCACAGGCTGGGCACATAAGGGGCGTAAAGCAGCGGCATATGGGCCTGCTCGGGCGTGCGGCTGCTCTTGCGGTGGTTGCAGGCGCGACAGGCGGTAACGACGTTCATCCAGGTGTCGATGCCGTTCTGGGCAAAGGGGATGATGTGCTCACGTGTGAGTTCTTCTTCATGGTGGATCTCGCCACAATAGGCGCAGATGTTGCGGTCACGGGTGAAGAGCTTGCTGTTGGTCAGGCTGGGGCGCAAATTGAAGGGGTTGATGCTGGGCACGCCACGGGTGCCGATGATGCTATTAACAGTGATGATGGATTGCAAGCCGGTGATGGCGTTGTGTCCGCCGTGAAACACCGCCACCTCGCCGCCGGACTCCCAGCGCACCTCATCGGCGGCGTAATGAATCACCGCTTGCTCTAGCGAAATCCACGATTGGGGCAGCCCTTGGGCCGACAGCTTCAAGACTTTCAAAACACGCCTCCTGAAATGGTCAAAACAACCAACAACTCGGAACGTCAATGTCTCTGGTGACCTCAAGAGGCTTTCCCCTTGGGCCACTACGCCACAATATACCCTGTTTTCATCCTTTCTCTCTCTCAAAACCCACCCGACTCCATGAAGGTTTTTCGCGGCTTCCATCACCCCGGCATTGCCCCGGCCTGCGCCCTGACGATTGGCAATTTCGACGGCGTGCACCGGGGCCACCAAGCCATGCTGGCCTTGCTGCGCGGCGAAGCCCGGCAACGGGGTGTGCCCAGCTGTGTCTTAACGTTTGAGCCACACCCTCGCGACTACTTCTCTGCTCTCAGCCACCAGCCCCACCTTGCACCGGCGCGCGTGGGCACGCTACGCGACAAGCTGACCGAGCTGGAGCGCTGCGGGGTGGATCAAACCATCGTCCTGCCTTTTGATGCCCGGCTCGCGGCTCTATCGCCCCAGACCTTCATCGACGATGTGTTGATCAAGGGCTTAGGCGCGCGCTACGTGATGGTGGGTGACGACTTCCGCTTTGGGGCCAAGCGCGCGGGCGATTACGCCATGCTGGACGCCGCCGGTGTGGCCGCTGGCTTTGACGTGGCCCGCATGATGAGCTACGAAGTGCACGGCCTGCGCGTTTCCAGCTCGGCCGTGCGCGACGCACTGGCCACAGGCCGCATGGCCGACGCCGCGCGGCTGTTGGGCCACCCGTACCACATTGCTGGCCATGTGCTGCATGGGGCCAAGCTGGGGCGCACCCTGGGCTTTCGCACCCTCAACCTTCGCTTTACCCACTGGAAGCCCGCGGCCAGCGGCATTTTTGCGGTGCTCGTTCATGGTTTGACGCTTCAGCCCCTGCAAGGTGTGGCCAACCTGGGCATTCGCCCCTCCCTTGATCCCAGCGACGTGAACGGCGGACGCGTGCTGCTCGAAACCTATTGCCTGGACTGGCCTGCAAGCCTGGGGGCCGACGGGGGCTACGGTAAAATCATTCGCGTAGAGCTGCTCTACAAACTGCACGACGAGCTCAAGTACGACGGCCTGGATGCCCTGCAAAAAGGCATCGCCAAAGATTGTGATGATGCGCGTGCCTACTTTGCCTCCACGCCTTCCCATGACCACTGAAAACAGCGCCCCTACCCAGTCTGCCACCACGTCCGAGGCCAAGCCCGACTACCGCAGCACCCTGAACCTGCCCGACACCCCCTTCCCCATGCGCGGCGACCTGCCCAAGCGCGAGCCGGGCTGGGTCAAAGAGTGGGAAGACAAGGGCATCTACAAAAAACTGCGTGATGCCCGCTGCGGCGCACCCAAGTTTGTGCTGCACGACGGTCCGCCCTACGCCAACGGCCAGATCCACATTGGTCACGCCGTCAACAAAATTTTGAAGGACATGATCGTCAAGGCCCGCCAGCTCAAGGGCCTGGACGCGATTTACGTGCCGGGCTGGGACTGCCACGGCCTGCCGATTGAAAACGCCATCGAGAAGCTGCACGGGCGAAAGCTATCGCGCGACGACGTGCAGGCCAAAAGCCGCGCCTTCGCCACCGAGCAGATCGCCGGCCAGATGGCCGACTTCAAACGCCTGGGCGTGCTGGGCGAGTGGGACAACCCCTACCGCACGATGGACTTCGGCAACGAGGCCAATGAAATCCGCGCCTTGAAACGCATCATGGAACGCGGCTTTGTCTATCGAGGTTTGAAGCCGGTGTACTGGTGCTTTGACTGCGG
>CANCDA010000071.1 GCA_947374705.1 Comamonadaceae bacterium
GATGCAGACGTGTTGCTTTGGCTGAAATCCAATGGCAAAGGCTACCAGACCCGCATCAACGCCATCTTGCGCGATGCCATGTTGCATCAATACGGGGTGGGTTGAAAGAAAATTGGAAAATGGGTCACCCTCGGACGTGGTTGCGATGGAGTTGGTGGGTGTCTAACCGTTAGGGGGACACCCATTAGCTACCACCGCCGCAGCAAATATTTAATGGGGGTCAGATTTCAATTAAATGGCTGTCAACACTGTTGAGATGTGGCAAATTCAACCGTGTAGTTTTGGGCGATAGAACCGGTCAACTTCTGCGGCTAGCAGCTCAAATCGCTTGTCCAGTGTCCAGATGAGGGACTTTTCGCTTAGCAGGGCAGATGCCAGTAGGCACATATCAACGTAACCACAGCCCCTGCCGTACAACTGCCGCGCATCCATCATGGCCAAAAACTCGTCGTGGGTGGCAACAGGGGCGCTTTCCAAATCGGATAGCAGGTCGATGATGTTCTTGCGGCCGGGAGGCGTACCACAGGCCAGTTCTCCAATGATGTAGGGGTGGCAGATGACGGCACCTTCTTCTAGCAGGGCAAGCAAATGGTCGTTGCGCTGCTTGAAATGTCCGACCCAGACGGAGCTATCGACAAGTACGTTCATCCTAATTTCCTCAGTTACCCCGTAGCAACGGTCATCGGCGTGGGCGTATTGGATACAAAGGCCAGGATTTTGTCGGCGATGTATCGCGCCAGCGCAAACCAGCGGTTGTGACCTGTCAACTGCGGCGCAGCGCTACGGATGTGCTCAACACCCGCATGGATATTGGCAATCATGGATTTGATCTGGCTGCTTGCCTCGTGGGTCAATACCAGCACTATTTTGTTGATCCGAGCGTGGCTGGTGAGTTTTCCCACCGCACTCAGTAGCTTGGGGCGACTGGTCTTGGCCTCCATCCTTGACTTCGGGTTGGCCAATCGAACGTACCAGCTCCACCAGTTGTAAATCAAGGCCACCGCCCTGGCACTCAACGCGCAGCGCCCCATGTCCTGCGTGCTGTAACCACCCCAACCCCACTGATTCTTGATCTCGTCAAAGCCGTTCTCGCAGTCAGCACGGTCTCGGTACAGTTGCCCGATTTGCGCCAGTGTGTAGTCGGCGTTGCTCACCAGCACCGCGTAGTCCCAGCTCTTGACGGGTTCGTTCTCATCCACAAAGAGCAGCTCGATTTGATCCTTTTGCGTCTTGCTCTTTTGCTCCAGCACCAGATCCGCTTTACGTTGGTGGCGCATGACGATGACGCGCCGCTTGGTGCTCCAGCCGCTCAGACGCAACTCATCTTCGCACCCTGTCCAGCCCTGGCCCATGTCGCTCCAGTCTTGACGCGCCCACTGGCGTTTGATGAGCTGTTTGACGCCCGCCGTTTGGCGTAGCTTGAACAGGTAGGGTTGCTGGAGTTCTTCGAGCTCAAGCATCTCACCCTCACTGCCATAGGCGCTGTCGCCTCTGACAAGTTTGGGGCGCTCAGGTGCGGGCAGGCTTTGCAGCAATGCCTTTAACCCCGCTCGCCCGTGCGAGGGGCTGTGCCGATTGCCCGCTTGCAGCTGGGCATCAAGCACTAGACGCAGGTTGCCAATCCAGTAGGTGTGGATGATGTGGCTGGGCCTGCCCGGCTTTTGCGGGTTGTAGCTCACTACGGCTCCTTCTTGATGGCCGTAGAGCACTTTGACGGTGGTGTCGCAGTCCAGTATCCAGCCGGTCTGCACGGCATTGGCAATGCTGTGGCGCAATTGGGCTTGCATCCATTGTTCGGCTTGGAGGGCCTGGGCTTGTTGGGTTGCGCGTTCTTCTGAGTTGTGAGCGGCTTTGGGGGCCGGGGCAATGGCACTTAAGGCTCGGCGCAGGCTGTCGTCACCGATGATTTTGTTCATGCCCAGGACTTCGGTGGCGACTGCGTCGCCACGCAGTGCGCCGACGTGGGCGTAGCGGTCTTGGCCATTGAGGATACCCAACATCCAGGTTCCCAAGACATCAACAAGCTGGGGAGCATTGGGGCTGGTGTAGCGTAGGGGGCAGCTTTGAAGCCAGTTCTCAAACAGGCCACTGGTTTGCAGGAATTCGGCAAAGAAGGCCAATTGCCCCATCGCTGTGGCTTTGCCCTCATTGCTCCATTGAACTTCAAATACTCCGCCGGGGGTTTGTACGCGGGTGCCTTGATCGAGTGTTTGCGCGCACTGCTCGATGGTTTCTTGGCAGGCTTGACTGGTCTGGCTTTGTGCAAATTGTGCTTCACCCATTTGGTGTCTCCTCAAGTTACGCGCTAACCCGCATGCAGTCTACATTCATGGCACTTTGGGTGAGACTAACTGAGGAAAATAGGTTGATCCATGTCATGGTCACCCCACATAGCGACACAGGCTCAAGCACTCACGGTGTGATTTTTTCAATCGACATCACAACAAACGCCCCCTTGATTTGCTCCGCCCTGAAGCGCACCTCGCCGTCGGTCATGTCCCCGGACGGGGCGCTCACGCGAATCGTCCCCGTCATGCCTGCCTGGTAGTGGCCGGGGATCAGGCAGGCAAACGCAAAGTCGCCTGCGCGGTTGAAGTGCCAGACGATCTCGCCCGTCTTGCGTGCAGCCACATGGGCCATGTCAGGTGAGCCGTGTTCCATGGTGGGGAACTTGAGCATTTGTTCGGCGTGCTCAGCGAGCGCTTGCGGGCTGCCAATCACCAGTTCGTGCAGCAGCTTGCCGCTGTTGTTGACGATCAGTCGCACCGTTTCCCCTTGTTTGACTTCAAGGTGCGCAGGCGTGAAGCGCATGTTGTCCCTCATGCGGATGGTGAGGGTGCGTTGGACGGCCTGGGCCTCACCAGCGATGCCCCAGTCTTTTTGCTCGACGTTCATGGCGTTGCTACCAACGGGGTTCCGAACATGATTTTCATGTGAAAAACTGGCTGTAGCCCAATGAAGCATTGCGCAAGCAGCTATTAATTTAATAGTTAGTGAGTGGGGCATAAATGTCCTTGGCGTACGGGTTGAATCAATGTCCGGCATGGCCGGTCGGTTTGCGGGCTTGGAGCTCGGGCGCTGGGCTGGGCTGGGCTGGGCTGCCCACCGGTGCGGCGCTCACTGGGTCTGCGAGCAGCTTGGCGACGGCCTTGGCTGTTTCGCTGTTGTGGTGTTGCAGTGGTACATCAACGCCCGCGGTGCGGCCTTGGGTGAGTTGTTGTACGTCGCCCAGGCCACCGTCCGGTGTGAGCGGGCCTGACAACAGGCGCGCGGGTAGAGATGATTTCAAAATGAGACTCCTCGTCAACTGGCAAAACGTGGAGGCAGGGCTTGGGGCAGGGCAAAGGGCAGTGCGGCACTGACCAGGGTGACGACCAGCGTGGACAGCGCCATCGTGTGGCAGATCTGGCACACGGTGCAGGTCGGGCAGGCGCCATCGCTTTGGGCGGCGACTTCTTCACTGGCCTCGTGACCCATGCAGTCGTGGGTGTTCGCTTCGGCTTGTGCTGCAACCGGCATCGGGTTCATCGGCATCAACAGGCCACTGCTCATGGCATTCGCCGTCCAGCCGAGCGAGCGGGGGTCGTTACCCATGAATCGACCCAGAAAAGGTCTGAGCTTCAAAACACCACATGCCGTTTTATGAAGCAGTTACAGTCTCATCAACAAGCCCTTGAACTTTGAAGCCGCCTATGAATCATCAACTGATTGACCGCATTTATGAATCCGCTTTAGTCCCCGAACTTTGGCCTGATGTGTTGGACGAATTGGCCGTGCTGGTTGAGGCAAGAGGCGCGCAACTGTTTGCGGTGCGTGACAAGGTGATGAGCTGGACGACATCGGCCACGCTGACCGATGTGTTTAAAAGATACGTGGATGACGGTTGGTTTGCCAAGTGCGACCGGCGCGTGTGCTTGTTCAGCCACAACAAACCCAGCTTTTTGGTGGAGCACGACTTCTGGACCAGCGAGCAACTTGACGCCAATGAAATTTACCGTGACTTCTTCCGACCCAACGGACTGGGCTGGTCAGCCAATACGGGGCTGGCCATGCCAACGAAAGACAACATCGTGTTCACAGTGGAGCGCGACTTTGTGCGCGGCCCCATCGAGAAAGACAAAGTCGATGCTCTGAATGAGTTGCGCCCCCATCTGGCGCGTGCCGCCTTGATTTCTGCAAGGCTCAGTCTTAAAAGCGTGCAAGGCGCGAACAATACGCTGACCGCGCTGGGGCTGCCTGCACTGGTCTTGGACGAAGACGGCGTGGTGGTCGAGGTCAACGCTTTGATGCAAGACCTCAGCGATCACATCCAATGGCGTGCCCACAACCGCATTGCCTTCAACGACAAAACGGCCAATGCACTTTTGTGGGAGGCGCTGCCCCATCTGGGCCATTCATCGCAGGCGAATGTGACTTCATTTGTGATGCGTGCTAAGGCCGACCGTGCTGCCCTGGTGGCACACCTCGTGCCCATCAAACGCACGGCCAATGACATCTTTGGCCGCTCCTACGCCTTGCTGGTGGCCACCCCCGTCACCGCAGGGCGTGCGCCACCGGTTGAGCTATTGCGGTCTTTATTTGACCTCACGCCCTCAGAGGCGCGTGTGGCGCGTGGCTTGGCCACAGGCGAGTCACTGGACGACATTGCGCAGAGTGGCGGTGTCAGTCGCAACACCGTGCGAGCGCAACTGCAAAAAGTCATGGACAAAATCGGCTGCACACGACAAGCCGAAGTCACAGCCTTGTTGTCCAGCGTCACACCTTCTGCAGCGCCGGTCTGAGCCAGGAGTATCAGGGTTTGTTCAGGGCTTGTGTAAAAACGCCATCACCGCATCCCGATGCTCTGTGCTCGTGTAGCAAATGCCTTGCGCCTGACTGCCTTGGGCAAACACTTCGCTGGCGGACAGCTCCAGGCTCTTGTTCAAAATCGTCTTGCTCAGCGCCAGCGCGGTGGCCGAGCCTTGGCTCAACTCAGCGGCCCAGGCCTGCGCATCGGCCAGCAGCGTATCCGCAGAAGTCAACCGGTCTGCAATGCCGAGCTTGAGCGCCTCATCCGCCGCCACTCTGCGCCCGCTGAAAATCAATTCTTTGGCTTTTGCAAGCCCTACGCGGCGCGGCAAAAAGTACATGCCACCCCCGTCCGGAATCAGCCCCCGGTGAATGTAAGACCAGGTGAAGCTCGCCGCCTCACTGGCGACGATGAAGTCACAGGCCAGCGCCGTGTCCGCCCCCAGCCCCGAGGCCGCGCCGTTCACCGCCGCGACGGTGGGTTTGGGCATGTTGTGCAACAAACTTTGCGTGTGGTGCACACCCTGCTGACGGTGCCAGCCGTTAAAGCCCACCTCACCAGGGGGTGCCGACATTCGCCGCTCCATGCCCGCCACATCGCCCCCCGCGCAAAAGCCCTTGCCGTTGCCGGTAAGCACCAAGGCGCGGATGGATTTGTCAGCCGCCACACGCTCCAGCGCGACGATGAACTCAGCGCGCATCTCGTCGCTCATGGCATTGCGTTTGTCGGGGCGGTTGAGGTAGATCGTGGCGATGTTGGCGTGGACTTGGAGGTCGATTAGTTTGGGGGTCATTCTGAAATTTCTCAAATATGGAATTATTTTTGGACCGAGCATTTGCCCAAAACATGATCTGCGCTTCGCTTCCCTGCATACGAAGCCAACCAACACAGCGAAATCGACGAAGAAGCTCAAAATGATAAAGCAAGCACTTGAATTCGTGACCCAATACCCTGGCACTGCTCACTTTGAAAAGCGTGGTAAAAAAACACGGTGACAACTTGAGCGCTGATGCCAAGTGTCCTTGCCCCTTTTTTGACCTAGCGATTAGCCGCTTGAATAAGCGACCTTCAATGACCACCGAACGCCCCCCCACTATTGACCCCCAAGCCGCCGGCCGCTGGCAGCACCTGCCGTTGCCCCAATCCCCCTGGTTGCATGAAGAGGTGGCGCGGCGCATGCAGGAGCGGCTGGACTGGATCAAGCTTAAGCCTCAGAGCTGGGTGCATTGGGAGCCCTTGCGTGGTGGCATGCAAGCACAAGCCACCTTGCTACGGCGCTACCCGCAAGCCCAGTGTTCATGGGTGCAAGCCGTGAATGGGCAGTTGGAAACCACACTCAAAACCAGCGCAAAACACTGGTGGCAACCTGCGCGCTGGCGTGCGGAGCCCCGTCAGGCGGGTTTGCCAAAACCGGGTGTGCAAATGGTGTGGGCCAATATGGCACTGCACATGGCCGCCGACCCGCAGGCTTTGATCAATAGCTGGAAAGACTCACTCTCGGCCGATGGGTTTTTGATGTTTTCTTGCCTGGGGCCTGACACACTGCGTGAATTGCGCAATCTCTACCAAGCCCTGGGTTGGCCAGCGCCTGCACACGAGTTCACCGACATGCACGACTGGGGTGACATGTTGGTGCAAGCCGGGTTTGCCGAACCCATCATGGATATGGAGCGTATTGAGTTGACGTTTGAGACGCCCGAGCGCCTGTTGCAGGAATTGCGGGAGCTGGGACGCAACCTGCACCCCGCGCGCTTTTCCGGCCTGCGCGGGCGGGGTTGGCGTGAGCACTTGCACCGGGCGCTGGCCGAAAAATTGGCCGATCCGGCACAGGGCGGGCAGCTCAAGCTGACGTTTGAGGTGGTTTATGGCCACGCTTTCAAGCCCCAGCCCCGAATCGACATGAGTGCGCAAACCGTGGTGTCACTGGACGCCATGCGCCAAGCCCTGCACGCCCCGAAAGGGCAGCCGCGCAAGCCGTGACGGAGTGAAGCGACTGGCGGTGGCTGGATTTTGAAGCTCGGGGCGGTGCGCTACAATCAGCGGTTGCTTAACAAGGGTTTTGGCGCGGGTTTGCGGCCTCTCAATGGCTGAATGCAAGGGGTGGATTCCTCCCCGGCAGAAGACAAACGCAAGCCCCGTGGTGTAGCCGACTGTTTTGAATTAACGAGGCATAGAAAAAGTGAACATGATGAAGCGCATTTTTAACAAATCGGCGTCCATGCTGCTGGCAGCCAGTGCTTGGGCTGCAACAGCAGCGCATGCGGTCAATGATTTGCCCGGTGGCCCAGCGGTCAATCAGCTCAATCTGCACCCTGCGGTGACCAAAATCGCCGAAGAGCAGGCCTGGCTGCATTGGTTCATGCTGATTGCGTGTACCGTGATTTTTGTCGCCGTGTTTGGCGTGATGTTTTATTCCATCTGGAAGCACCGCAAGTCGGTCGGCCACAAAGCGGCCAACTTCCACGAGTCTGTCACGGTGGAGATCATCTGGACCATCGTGCCCTTCATCATCGTGATCGCCATGGCGCTGCCTGCGACCAAGCTGTTGGTGGCCTCCAAAGACACCACCAACGCTGACCTCACTATCAAGACCACGGGTTACCAGTGGAAGTGGGGTTATGACTACCTCAACGGCGAAGGTGAAGGCATCGGTTTTGTCTCCACGCTCGATTCATCGCACCGTGAAATGTCCAACAACGGTGCCAAGGGCGTGATCCCTGACGACTACTTGTTCAAGGTGGACAACCCGCTGGTCGTGCCGGTCAACAAAAAAATCCGCATCATCACCACCGCCAATGACGTGATCCACGCCTTCATGGTGCCTGCTTTTGGTATTAAGCAAGACGCCATTCCCGGCTTTGTGCGCGACACCTGGTTCCGCGCTGAGAAGACCGGCGACTTCTACGGCCAGTGCGCTGAGTTGTGCGGTAAAGAGCACGCCTACATGCCCATCCACGTGAAGGTCGTCTCCGCTGAGGACTACACCAAGTGGGTCGAAATCGAGAAGAAAAAACTCGCTGCCAAGCAAGACGACCCAAGTAAAGTCTGGGTGCTGGACGACTTGAGCAAACGCGGCGAAAAAGTCTATGCCACTAACTGTGCTGCCTGTCACCAGGCCAACGGTAAAGGCGCTGGCCCGATCAAGGCGCTGGATGGCTCCCCCGTGGTGCTGGATGCCGACAAGGGCGCGCAAATTGCCGTGGTGCTCAACGGTCGTGCCAATGGTGCTATGCCCCCATGGAAGCAACTCAGCGACACCGACCTCGCCGCCGTCATCACCTACACCAAGAACAACTGGTCCAACAAGACGGGGCAGCTGGTTCAGCCCGCAGACGTCAAGTTGGCACGCCGTTAAGTTCAGCGGTAAACGAATACAAGTATTGAGAAGGAAAGCACGATGAGCGCCGTTTTAGACCATCACGCCCACCCTAGCAGCGATGCGGGCCATGCCCACGACGACCACCACGCCCCCACGGGCTGGCGTCGTTGGGTGTATGCGACCAACCACAAGGACATCGGCACGCTGTACCTGCTGTTCGCCTTCACCATGTTGATGATTGGCGGCGTCTTGGCGCTGTTGATTCGCGCGGAATTGTTCCAGCCCGGTCTGCAACTGGTGAACCCCGAGCTGTTCAACCAGCTCACCACCATGCACGGCCTGATCATGGTGTTTGGCGCCATCATGCCGGCCTTCGTTGGCTTTGCCAACTGGATGATCCCCCTGCAAATCGGCGCGGCTGACATGGCCTTTGCCCGCATGAACAACTTCAGCTTCTGGCTGATGATTCCTGCGGCCTTCATGCTGGTGAGTTCCTTCTTCATGCCCGGCGGCGCACCGTCGGCAGGTTGGACGCTGTATGCACCGCTGACCCTGCAAATGGGCCCCTCCATGGATGCGGGTATTTTTGCCATGCACATCCTGGGTGCGTCATCCATCATGGGTTCCATCAACATCATCGTCACGGTGCTCAATATGCGCGCCCCCGGCATGACGCTGATGAAGATGCCCATGTTCGCCTGGACATGGCTCATCACCGCCTACCTGCTGATCGCTGTGATGCCTGTGCTGGCCGGTGCCATTACCATGACGCTGACGGATCGCCACTTCGGTACCACCTTCTTTAACCCCGCTGGTGGCGGTGACCCGGTGATGTACCAGCACATCTTCTGGTTCTTCGGTCACCCCGAGGTGTACATCATGATCTTGCCGGCCTTCGGCATCGTCAGCCAGATCGTGCCTGCATTTGCACGCAAGAAGTTGTTCGGCTACGCCTCCATGGTCTATGCCACCTCGTCGATTGCCATTCTGAGCTTCATCGTCTGGGCGCACCATATGTTCACCACCGGCATGCCGGTGACGGGCCAGTTGTTCTTCATGTACTCCACCATGCTGATTGCCGTGCCGACCGCTGTGAAGATATTCAACTGGATCGCCACCATGTGGAAGGGCTCCATGACGTTTGAGACGCCCATGCTGTTCGCGGTTGGCTTCATTTTCGTGTTCACCATGGGGGGCTTCACGGGTTTGATTCTGGCTATGGCCCCGATTGACATTCAGTTGCAAGACACCTACTACGTGGTGGCGCACTTCCACTACGTGCTGGTGGCGGGCTCACTGTTCGCCATGTTTGCCGGTTACTACTACTGGGCCCCCAAGTGGACGGGTGTGATGTACAGCGAGCGTCGCGGTCAGATTCACTTCTGGTGGTCGCTGATCTCCTTTAATGTCACCTTCTTCCCCATGCACTTCCTGGGCTTGGCCGGTATGCCACGTCGCTATGCCGACTACCCCATGCAGTTTGCCGACTTCAATGCGCTGGCCTCGGTGGGTGCGTTTGCCTTCGGTACGGCTCAGCTGTACTTCTTCCTCGCTATCGTGCTGCCCGGCATGATGGGCAAGGGTGCGAAAGCACCGCAAAAGCCTTGGGAAGCCGCTGAAGGCCTGGAGTGGGAAGTGCCATCACCCGCACCTTTCCACACCTTCGAGACGCCTCCAAAGCTGAACGCCGACGCGAATAAAGTCATCGGCTAAGTCAAGTCTACCGAGCACCGCGCCATGACGCCTGAACAAAAAAAAGCCAACCGTAGAACCGGGCTGATTCTGGCGTCGGTGGCGGTGGTGTTTTTTATCGGCTTCATGGCCAAGATGATTTATCTGACGCGCTGACCATGAGCCTGAGCCGCGAAAATCTCAAAATGATGCGCAAGCTCAGCATTGTGGCCGCGGGCATGTTTGCCTTTGGCTACGCGCTGATCCCCATCTACAAGACGATTTGCGAAGTCACGGGCATTAACATCCTGGCTTTGGGCGAGCGCGACATACCGGGGGCCAAGGCCACGATGCCTGCCAACACCCAGGTGGACACCAGCCGCACCATCACGGTCGAGTTTGACGCCAACGCCCGCGGCCCCTGGAGTTTCCAGCCGGCCCAGCGCTCGGTCAAAGTCCACCCCGGTGAAATGACCACCGTGATGTACGAGTTCCAGAACACGCAGGACCGTCGCATGTCGGCCCAGGCGATTCCCAGCTATGCGCCGCACCAAGCATCTCCCTATTTCAATAAGTTGGAGTGCTTTTGCTTTAACCAGTACACGCTGGAGCCGGGTGAAAAGAAAAGCTGGCCCGTGGTGTTTGTGATCGACCCCAAGCTGTCCAAAGACGTGGCCACTATCACCTTGTCCTACACCTTCTTTGAAGTGGGTAGCAAGACGCCGCCTGCACCGGGCTCCACTTCGGCTGCCTTACCAGCGGTCGTGGTGACTCCTGTCTCGACGGGGGTAGGTGTATGAGTATTTGGCGCACCGTATCAGCCGTGGCATGGTCATTCTTGGGGGTGAGAAAAGCCTCCGAGTTTGACAAAGACATTGCGCAGACCAGCCTCTTGCACATCATTGCCGTCGGCTTTATTGCCATAGCGGTGTTTGTGGGTGGATTGATCGTTCTGGTGAACTGGGTGGTGGCGCGCTGAGGCCCACGACCCGTAGAGAATTTAAAGTTTAGATTAGGAAAAATGGAGCTGCTATGAGTTCAACCACCCACGGAACCACCCCGTACTACTTTATCCCCGCGCCCTCCCGTCATCCCGCCATGGCGGCCTTGGGTCTGTTTTTTCTGTTCTTTGGCTTGGCCCAATGGATCAATGGCGCAGATTGGGGCAAGTACAGTCTGATCGTGGGCATGGCCTTGTGGCTGGGTGTGTTGTTTCAGTGGTTCAGCCAAGCCATTGGCGAGAGCGAAGGCGGTTTGTATGGTCACAAAATTGACCTGTCTTTCCGCTGGAGCATGACCTGGTTCATCTTCTCGGAAGTGATGTTCTTCGGTGCCTTTTTCACCGCTCTGTGGTGGGCGCGCGGCCACTCTTTGCCTGCCTTGGGTAGCTTGGACAACGCCTTGCTTTGGCCCGACTTCAAAGCCGTATGGCCCACCTTGGCTGCCGGTGCTACGGGTTCTCCAGCCGGCACGATTGAGCCCTTCCAGACCATGACGCCGTTCTGGTTGCCCACCATCAACACCGCGTTGTTGTTGTCGTCTGGCGTTACCTTGACCATTGCGCACCATGCCTTGCAACTGGGTCAACGGAAGAAGACCATTGGCTTCATGTGGATGACGGTACTCTTGGGCGTGATTTTCCTGTTTGTGCAAGGCTATGAGTACGCCCACGCTTACAGCGAGATGAACCTTAAGCTCAGCTCAGGCATGTATGGCTCCACTTTCTTCCTGTTGACGGGCTTTCACGGCTTCCACGTGTTCGTTGGTATGTTGATGTTGTTGTTCATCACCCTGCGTTTGCAAAAAGGCCATTTCACGGCAGAGCGTCACTTCGGTTTTGA